>URHY01000116.1 GCA_900547815.1 uncultured Solobacterium sp. | reverse complement strand
CACACACATAAAATTTCCCATTGTACTGCAGGACATTCTGCATGGTATACGGCTCATAATCGTACCCGGTCAGTCCAGTCGGGAAACACACATGGGGAGTTTTGATGGCATAATATCCATGATCGATTCCTATAATGATAAGTCACCACATCCTTTCAGGTTTTTCTTGTTCTTTTCCAGCAGGTGGTCTTTTGGTCTGGAAAAAGAAAAAGGGCAGAACCCCGAAGAGCCCTGCCCATGATATTTGCATTAGTTTACGTTGCTATTTATTGTTCGTTATTAAAAGCGAATACTATTGTTTCTAGTAATTTTTTCATATTTTTCCATTCTTCTGTTTTAAAAACTTCATCACCTCTCTCAATTTTATTACGCATTTCATGAAACTTATGCTTTATATCATCTTTATAAGAAATCACTCCTTGATATAATGCTTCTTCAACATTATTTTTATTTCGTATTCGTTTTCTCGATTCCCATTCAATTGGATAATAGTTCCCACCAGTTTTTATAATGGAATCTGGCAAATACAATTCAATAGAAGCAGCTTTCTTGTTAATGTCATCAGGCACAATTTTCCCATTAGGTGCAATAGTTGGGTATTTATGAAACATTGTAATTTCTGGATATAATAATATTCTAAAATTTGCCGGCCAGTTTTTTATTTCATTTAATAATGAGCATTTACTAGAATATCCCTCTGCATCATTATCAAAAATTGCAATAAAATTTGCTCTAATTTTTGAAAAATAAAAAGTTTTAAGATTTTTTATTACATATGATGTTCCTCCATCTCTTTTTCCACCAGATTCATCACTGAAATCCATAAAATAAAATAAATCTGAAAGATGAGGATATAACTGTGACATCGCAAATTCTAAAATATCTTTATCGCTTGACCCTTCAACAAGAACAATTGTTTTTGAAACGTTCTCTGTCGCTGCTAGTGCTTTGGGAATACAATCATCTGCCCAATTATCCAAATTTGAGAAATCCAATATTATCTCCATATCATTTGCACAATATTCTAGTATAAGTCTGTATACATATTTATAATTGATTATTTCAGGATTTAAAGCATAAAATGATTCGCTATCCTCATCTTTCAAAGAATAAAATATAACTTTGTCACACTCTGTTGTAATATTAACCTCTGAAAGTGTTCCTCCAAATTGTATGTTTCCATTTGCAAGTTCATAAGAAACAATTTTTTTCATTGCATTTTTCCATTTTTTTAATGAAACATTTTTCTTAATCCGAATTTCATTATTCTTGTCCTCTTCATCATAATCTCCCTGTAAATGATACAAAAAAGATGAGTAGTCTACTGCTTGAACCATTTCATCATTAAATATTTTTTCAAAATTATTAAGTCCAAATCCCTGTGCATCTAAGCGTTCTTTTGCACGCCGAACAGTCGTCCTATACATATATTTAGTGTATGTTCCGGCATCTTTATCATCATCGTCTATATTACAATTATTTACTACAATAAGGTCATTTTTTGAAAAAAACAGACTAACGATTTTGCTATCCAAATAGTTTCTAAACCAATGTAATGATAAATTTCCAATTACTATATCTGCATATTCACTCATAATTAGCTTCACACCTTTTCGCTTCATTATTCTTTTACAAATTCATAAAATACAAATCTGCTCTATTGATAATGATATCACAAAAATGTTCTACTGCATATTTTAATTCAATTTTTGAATCCACTCTCTGCTTTCTTTGGGTGCATTTTTACAAAAATTCTGCATCCACATTTTATGCAAGCTAATTTCTGATTCTGTATTTCCTATGTTTCCAACACAGCCCCCCATTTCCTGAAGTGCTTCCAGACAATCCCATTCCTTTTTGAACTCTCCTGCAAATTCCATCCACACTTTTATATGGTATTCCTTAAAACCAAAATGGTAAATCAAGTAGGTCAACCTGTCAAAATCAGCTAACGGCATTTTTTCTTTTTTCAGCAATAACCTTTTATCATGCTCGCTGCATAGATATAAAAATGCAAGCTGTTCTATCTTTGCCTGCTCCATATATTTCTCCCTTCTCTTCTACTTTGTCTCACTTTTACAACCGATTCTACCTTGTCCAATCGTTAAAATCAATACAG
>URHY01000115.1 GCA_900547815.1 uncultured Solobacterium sp. | reverse complement strand
TTGATCGATGAGACTTTTAAATATTTCCCATGTCTACTTGACTAGGGTTGTATCAAAGTAACTCTTGTCTCGTGATTCTTAATTTGTGTAACCGCAAAGTGAATGTGATCAGCCAAACTTAAAACCAATCCGTCTTTGAATTGTTGATGCAATTCATCTTGCGCATACGTAATAATGTTTTCTGTTAATTGGAAACACTCAAATGGAATTTCCTCCACCAAGCTTTCAAAACGGTTTTTGTAAGCATTATTACGTAATTCGTAAATTTTATAGATTTTTTTAGAGTCGACTAAATCATGTACATGTTTTCCAAATCCAATTCCTGAACCCATGATGATAATTTCTTTTTTATCTTCATTTTCAGAAATGACAACGTTGTTATTTAAAATTTTTTTAATTACATAATATTGCTTAACCATAATCTCTTCTTAGTAGCTAAGATCTTTACCATTTGTATGACAAACTTTTTTCATCCATTCAAATGATTTTTTCTTGCTTCTCTCTCCTGTTCCATTTCCTTTGTCGTCTAGGTCTACGTAAACGAAACCATAACGTTTTTTCATTTCACCTGTACTTAGTGAAACTAAATCTGTATTTCCCCACATTGTGTAGCCAAGAACTGGCACTTTATCAATGTTAACAGCTTTCTTCATTTCTTCGAAATGCTGAGCTAAATATTTAATTCGATAATCATCGTTTACAGTTCCATCTGCTTCTTTGACATCGATTTCTCCTAAACCATTTTCAACGACAAACAATGGTTTTTGGTAACGATCATACAATTCATTTAATGTATAGCGAAGTCCAATTGGATCAATTGGCCATCCCCATTTTGTACTTTCTAAGTATGGGTTTGGATCTCCTCCAAGTAAGCCCATAGCCCAAGTTAATTTTGTATCTTTTGAAATTGTCATTGATCTGTAATAACTAAATGTTACCATATCCAATGTTCCTTCACGTAAAATTTCATCATCACCTGGTTCTTTTACCAATTTTACGCCACGTTCTTCAAAGAACTGATCTGTAAAGTTAGGATAGTAACCACGTGCCATAATATCAATAAACCATAAGTTATTACGACGTTTCATATAGCTTGCCATGATATCTTGTGGATCACATGTCTTTGGATACATTTGAGATAATGCATACATTGTACCCACCATATTTTCTGGATCAATTTCATGTGCAATTTTTACAACTTTTGCACTTGCCACAAACATATGGTGTTTTGCTTGATAAACTGTTTGTTCATCTTGTTTATGCGTTCCGATTTGCGCATATCCATTTACAGCATTAATTTCGTTAAATGTTAACCAATATTTACAACGACCTTTATATCTTTCTAATACTGTTGTTGCATATCGAACATAGCAATCAATCACATGACGGCTTGACCAACCATCATATTTTCTTGCCAAATAATCTGGAAGTTCGTCGTGGCAAATTGTAATCAATGGGATGAAAAATACAAAGATTCTGTACTTAATGTTGCTAACGTATTATTTTTAAATTGTGTCACAGAAATTGTTGGTATATTTTTTAGCTTCAACTTCTTAGCTAAATCGATAACCGTATCCGATTCTCCATCCAAAGAAATAATCATCATTACATCACTCTCTGTTAAATTATACATGGCATCTTCAATATCGTATTTACTATCAAAATAATGAAAGTATTCTCCACCATTAAAGAATAGTCGATAAATTTCTTTTGCCGCATTTAACTGTATAGATCCTGATCCAAATATAAAAACTCTTTTAGCATTATAAATATATTCAAAAGCACTATCCATATTTGCATTTCTCAAAGATTGTGCTGATTCTGAATAATTTAAACATAATTGATTCAAGTAATCTTCTTCTTTTGTTTCAAAAGCAGGCTTATCCTTTTCGAGTTTTAAATACACTTTTAATTCACTGAAACCTGATAAGGATAATTTTTTTGCGAAACGAATAATGCTTGTTTTAGAAACGTTACAACATTTAGCCAATTCTTCAATTGTATAATTACATGTTTTAGATTTATTTTTTGAAATATAATTCCAAATATATAAATCACTATCATTTAGATTTTCATAGTATTTATTAACTAATTCATCAATTGTCATAAATTACATCCCCTGATCTGCTTAAATATTATTTTAACACAATTTTTTTAAAACGAAAAAAAGGGCTTTAAGCCCAATGTCATTAAGTTAAGAAATGACGAACCATCCAGATACTATTTTCTGGATG
>URHY01000114.1 GCA_900547815.1 uncultured Solobacterium sp. | reverse complement strand
TATGGTTTGATAAGGGGCGGTAGAATTTAAACTCTATCGCCTACTTTCTTTTGTTTAAAGTTGTTCTAATAATGCTTTTGTACAATTATAGGTATTTAGTCTTTGCGTTGTTTCTAAGATGCCTGTTAATATTTCTTTCGTATCTTCATCAACTAATTCACCATTTGGCTTGTAGTCATATATGATAATCGGCTCAACAATATAAACATCTTCACAAGCATCTTCTAAATAAATCGCATAATGTGTATCGCTAATTGTATATAAATACATATATTCTTCAGATTCATATTCGAGCCCTCATTCAAGCCAACCATATCATCTTAATTGACATTATCGATGTCTAAAACATAGATTGTTTTAAAAAGTGAATCAAACTTGTTTAAGTAATGTGATATAAACAAGTTTGATTGAAAATGAAATAAAAGTAGTATGAAAACGATTACAGACATGATAATATGAAATTAGAAAAGGAGGACATAGTAAGATGACATTAGATTGGTTAGTTTACGTATTAGGCGTAGTAGCTGTTGTTTTCTTGGTTGGTATGTTCTTCAAGTATAAAAAGCACAATCGATATGCTGATAAATTTGAAGACACATATCCAGATGCAAAGTAAGATTATGAAAAAGAGACAGAGAAAAAAGAATAATAAAAATGTCTTTATTCCGTTGATTCCTGTTGAAATGACGGAAGAAGAGGTAAAACAAATTTTGAAAACTAGAGAGGGGGATAAATCCGAGGATAAGCGTAATATGCATCATAGTACTTGTGATGGAGTTCATGTTTCAGATGAGCTTTCCTAAATGGGGATTCATTTCTATGGTTGTTCTACTTGTAGGTGGAGCTATCTATGGCTTTTATAACTATGATTACTCACAAGAAATGATGTGTGTTGCAGATATTGGATTTTTTGTGTATGCGTATGAACACTTTAATAAATAAATTCAAAGTCATTCGATATTTCATTAAGAATGGAATATTCAATGAAGAAAGGGCAATTGAGATTTCTAAGTTTGATCATAATACAATAGAAGCTTTAGTACATTCTCAATTATTAGTACAAGTAGATGGTCGTGTATATTTGGATAAACCATTGTATGACTTTAGATACAAAGAAAAATATATCTATTATGGAGAGATTATATTGTTGATCATCCTCTTAATATTTGCGTCTTATGTACATTATTTAAAAACCACATTGTTTTGGAGACAATGATATGAAAAAAATCGGATTCAAAGATTACAGGAAGATATGAATGAAGATCTTCAAAAATATTTAGATGAAGACTTGTTAGATACAACTTCAAAAGAAAAGAAGGAATCTAGCTTTTGGATGAAGTGTGTAGCTTTATGCTTATTATGTAGTTATGGAATTGCACAGTTTCTAGGAAGAGTATTAGGTGATAAACAGGCAATAGTGCAATATGGACTTGCGGGTATAATCGTGATTTGTGCACTCGCTTTCTATATTTGGCTACGAAGAAAGTATAGGTAATGATTATGGATGATAAACAGAAAAACATTATTGATAAATTGAATAAGGATAATGAATCATTAAATCAAGGACATAAATCCATGGTGGAATATTCTAAAGGAATGATTTATATAGGCTTATTTGTGGTGTGTTTCTTGATCTACTATTTTACGAAAAATGCATTTCTATTTGGATTCTTATTATTTGAAATCTATAATTTGATCTATGCAAAGAATGATAAGAAGAAGGTTGGAATTGGTATTATAGTTGGAGTTGTAATCTATATTCTTTTGGAATTGTGGATATAATCATATTGGAGTGAATCACATATAAAAGATGGGTTGTTTGCCCTTTTTAAAGGATATAAAAAAAGCACCTTGCAAATGCTAGGTGCAATCTTTGGTAAATGTGGTGAATATATGAAACTGGATAGGGATAAATCAACCTTTAAAAGTCATAGGGATTTTAGCTCTGAGAAAGAGATATCCTTTAAACACTTTTAGAGTGAACATTTCCTATCTTTTTGTTGCAGTATTTTCAGAAGGGATTGGACGTAAATAAAAAAAGATAGAAATAGAGATATAGTTCTTAAAATATTAAGAGAATTAAATGAATTTGGAAAAGAATTAATTATAGTGACTCTCGACATGACCTTTGTAAATTCATGCGATAGAATTATACATCTATAGGTTTACATAACATTATAGTAGAAATTTACATATGTTTACTGCTTATATATATATAATGATGTCCGCTTCTATCTTAAAACAACGGAATCTTGGATGCTTTTTCTTGCTATTTATCTTTTTGAAAAGTGTGCTCAATTGTAAAACTAAATCCCATTGAGAAATAGTAAATACAACGAGGTTGAAT
>URHY01000113.1 GCA_900547815.1 uncultured Solobacterium sp. | reverse complement strand
AGAGTTTCCGATTTTGTTTATTTAAGCCATTTTATTTTTCATGCGTAACTACTGCATACGAAAAGGCGAAAAAAACAAAGAAACATAAAGTCTCTTTGTTCTTAAGTATTCGAGATGTAATCATAGATGTTCTTAGATGCAGGTGCTTTTGATGAAGGTCTTCTCTTTTTCCGAGTTGGACTTCCAGTAATAATGGCAACTACTTCTTTAGCAACTTCAGTCGGCTTCATACGATGGTATTCATCTTCTGCCAAGATTTGTCGTACATATCGTGCGATATCGTCTGATGTTACATCTGTGTAGATTTGATGTACTTTGCCAATCACGATGTTGATCATCTTGCTTTCGTAAGCCAAGTTCTCTACATTTGTTTCTGGCATCTCGTACTTGTTCTTATCACT
Source organism: uncultured Solobacterium sp. (assembly GCA_900547815.1). Lineage (GTDB taxonomy): Bacteria > Bacillota_I > Bacilli_A > Erysipelotrichales > Erysipelotrichaceae > Holdemanella. Next base: position 2,039 of record URHY01000113.1, on the reverse strand, counting down.
TTCGGCAAGCATCAGAATCTGTTCATCTTCCATTTCTTCAACCTTTGCCTGATTGACCATGTCGATGGCTCCCTTCAGCTGACCAAAGTGTTTCTTGCTGACTGACTTGATGAACTTTTCGTTAATGATTACGATTTTACCCTTTGACCGATTGTCCAGATATTCAATCATGATCCATTTGTACAGCCAGATGAGCATATTGATGATTCCACCTGTACATTCATACAGAGTATCTGAAAGCTCTTGTGCCTGTTTTTTCTTAATCGGTTTATCAAGCCACTGCCAAGTTAAAAGCATACTCAACAGGAAGTTGAAATACTCCTTATCGGATGTGTAGGCAGAAGCATTGATGTATTCCCCTGCTCGACGAGCATTACGAAGCATTCCAAACAGCTTTTTATAAGCTTCGTCTGTACCAACTACACTCAAGGCAATCTTTGTCTTGTTAACGATACCAAGAAGACCTTACATACATGAATACCAATATCATGTGTTAAAGCTGCAGTTTCAATAATAAATAGCGTTCTTTCATCAACATGTTCTGTTTCTGCAATCAATTTTGCGTAACTATGTACCTTACAAAAATGTTGAATTCTTTTGGCGTCCCCTTCATAGAGTTTTATCATGGCTAAATGTAATTTATTTATCATATCAAGCACTTCTTTCTATCTGTTTTTATAATTATCTATGAGATGTGTTACTTTTTTTTAACAAAAAATAATTGAATGTTTTAAAATAAATATAGAGGTATGGATATGAAAAGAATATTTACACTTGTAATGATTGGTATATTGCTAGTTGGATGTAGTAAAACAGATTTTTTAACAGATCATGAGTGGATTCACTATGACTCTACATGTATTGAAACGATCTACTTTGGTAAGGATGGTCATTTTTCGTATTATAGTGATGAAGGAAATCCAATCAATGATTCGGATTTGTATGATCAATATACTTATGATTTTAAGAGTAAAAAGATTGTTTTGAAACCTGCCGGTGATATGTCAATTCATGTGTTGCGCTATATAAAATCAAGACTTCTTTTAAATATTGATGGTGATGTTAAAGAGTTTTTTGATGATAAGGATAAGATCATGAGAAAAGCATTCCTTGATAATCTTACGTATAATACTGAGGATGTTACGAATGGTTTTAGTTCTTATCTAGCGATTATAGGAATAGATGGATCTCAAATTATAACTGCCCCTGCAAATTATGATGGTGATGATCCAGAATTTAAGAAGTACAAACTATCAGAAACACTAGAAGATAATGCTGAATTTTATTTGTGGGCTTGTAATGTGGATCAATCAGATGTTGAATCAAACTATACTCAATTGACTGACAAAGAAGCTTTTAAGATGATTAAAAATGGTGGTGCCGTTGGATTTGTATGGTACAACAAATCCGCAAAAATCACAAAAATTGTCTTTTATGATAGTACAATTATTAAATTAAATCTTTTCATATTAAATATATTTATTACGACATCATTTGCTAGTTGATTTAATGTTGTAGAACAAAAAATAATTATAGTAAAAATTGTTATCATTTGCTTTACAAGAAATATTACATAGTGATATACTAGGCTTTGCTAGACGAGGAACTAACTCACCCCTTTTCTAGCAAACCCAATAGCCAGCACTCTTTCTTACCCTTTCAGAGTGTTGGCTTTTATTTAATTAAATACGAAAATATTTACAAAATTTGTAAATTTATGACATATGTCAATACATTTTTAATTTTGAAGTGTTATAATATCACCAGTTAGATGACTTCAAACACCAACATAATTAAATTTAACATATGAATATAACGCCAACTACCTCATGTGTTAACTCTCATCTAACAGTCGATTAGAGAACTAGACTCCTCAATACACTAACTTTCTAGTTCTCTCCTCTATCAAAGATATTTTGAGTCAACATTTTTTGTTGGCTCTTTTTAATTTAAATGATATATTACAATATGCAGAAATGAGAAGATAATCTGAAAATATAATTTATGAAAAGGAGAAGTTAGAAGTACAAAAGGGCGCA
>URHY01000112.1 GCA_900547815.1 uncultured Solobacterium sp. | reverse complement strand
TTACGAGCCAAAATTATTAATCGTTGGGAAGAACTTGAAGAAAACAAGCGTGAACTTTCCCGTAAAAGGGAGAAATCTTTGTTAAGTAAAATCTAAATTTATAATATGAAAACAAATCAAGAAATGGTGCGATACATTGATAGTTTTTCTGTGGTTCAGCGCACGAGTGATGGTTATTTTGATGGAACTGAATTGCTTCGGCAGTGGAATAATGTAGAAGGGAATCCGAGAAGGCAAATGAGTAAATTCTTAGAATCTGATAATACATCAGAGTTTTTGAAAGCTCTTGCAGAGGATGAAAGCCATAGAGCAAAAATGCTCATTGGTGAAAATCAACTACTTATAAAAGTTAAGGGTAGAAATACGAAAGAAGGCAAAACACCCGATAAAGTTTGGATGAATCCGCTTCTGTTTATCAAATTTGCTATGTGGATAAATCCGGCTTTTGAAGTCAAAGTGTTACGGTTTGTGTATGATGAAATGATTCGCTATCGAAACGATGCCGGGGATGCTTACAAAGAACTTGGCTCTGCCGTTCAGAAGATAGTTCCTAAAGAGTTTATGCCGAAAGCAATGCAAAAGGTTGGGGAAGCATTGAATTGGGTTGTGTTTAACTCACATGAGAAAATGCTTCGCAACAAGCAGGGTGATGAAAGCAAACAACGCGAACTGTGGCAGCTTGAAAAGAAGGTGGCTGATTTAATCAACGAGGGATTCATTACCAACTTCGATAATTTAATATCATACCTTAGAAAACAATATTCAAAAAGGAACTATCCTGCCGTGTTCCAATTACAGCAAGAAAATACAAATTTTATCCACTATAAATAATAAATCAATATGGAATTAGTAGAATTTATGAGCAACAAAGAATGCGTTGTAGAAACATTCAAAGTAAATGGTCTTATTGCAAAAGACAATACGGTAACAGAGAAAGGTTTAATGGCTATACAGTTCTATTTAGATATGATAGAGCAAAAGAAGCCAGAATTAGAAAATTGTCAAACGGCTTATATGTCATGTAGTGAGGTGGAGGAATGGGAAAAGAAAAACGCTGCGGCTTCGGTAAGTTTTGACAGCGGAGGGGTAGTCGAGTTTCTCCCGATAGAAATGTTCTCAAAAGATGCTAAAATAGAAAAGGGAGGTGGCATAAAAGGTATGCTTATTTCAATGTGCGATTGCGCATGTGAAGATGAAATATCCGAAATAGTATCTTCAAATGATGAAATTCGTAAATTGAGAGATGCGCTTAACAAATATCTCGAAAGCTGAATACTTTTGGCTAAGAGTGGCAAAATGCACAAAATAAAATTGGGCTGACTTTGGAGCCAGCTTAATTATAATTTATACGCGAAAACATTAGCCGGATTATGTTAGCTCAATATTTAATGGTAGTCAGCGTTAAAAGATGTACTAATATCTTTATATTTAGAATATAATTCGATTTTATAAATATTATATGTTCCACGACCATTAAGTATAGACTTATCTACACTTTTATTTGCGGATTTAAATATAAAATAATAATTACCATAAGGGATTGTAGTTTTATATTTTCCCGTATTGTCAATCGTACAACTATATTTTACTTTATTTGATTTGAGAATATCAACCAAACATATAGCTAATTCACCTTCTCTCCTAATTTGTTCTTCAGCGGAAATGTAAAAGTCATATTCTTTTAATTTGGCTATTGCTTGTTCTTGCCCAACAAGTTCTTTCCATTTGATGTATTGTAACAAAGATTCATACCCCATTTGTATAGAGTCATTTTTTAATTCGATATCTTGTTTGAAATATTTACATGGTATAATATATAATTTTGCACCAATATCGGCTTTCGTACCTGAACCATTGTCGTAAGTTACAAGCCCATTTACAGATGAATAACTAATCTGTTTGTTCTGCGAATAGGAAGTAAAACACATAATAGTATAAAGCAAAAAGAATAATATATTTTTTTTCATTTCTTATGTAATTTATTTAATAAATATTTTATGTCATTCTTGAATCTTTTTATATTAAAATGATTTTCGGGAAAATCGACATAGAAGAAAAATAGCAATGTTGAAAATGGTAGTATGACTACATAAAATATAATCCACTGCCACCCAGTAACACTAAAGCAGATCAGAAGAATCACTACTATCCAAACTAAAACTCCTAACATATAATAACCTCTTTTATAATTAAATACAAAAGTATTAATAATTAAAATTATGACAGATGATATTTTTTATGTTTTTCAACATACATGTGGAACTAAAGCGAAGTTTGAGTATGATAATCTACTAAAAAATATTTTTATGGTATTATTTTCTATGATAATATAGAAAATACAACTATATTTGCGTTGAAATAAGATTAAAGTATAAGGCCATAGAGCTTGTTGTGGAGACTAAATATCTCTGCGGCAAGCTCTTTTTTTATATGTGTATATGAACGAACCGTATTCTATTTTGATGCAGAAAACTACCGAGAATGCTCC
>URHY01000111.1 GCA_900547815.1 uncultured Solobacterium sp. | reverse complement strand
AAGACGAGGTCTGATACTTAAAGAAAATAACAGCCAAATCGGCTGATAGTATAACATTAATCGCTGAGAAAAAATATGAATAATTGGATTGCAACAGAAGGAAGCCCATTTGTCATTGTTGAGCAACAATATGCCCATCAATGGAACGGTCAAGAAGACTACAATGCTATATGTAGCGTAACAGATTACTTGGGGAAAATCTATATAGACAATCATGTCTTATTGGTAATGGGAGATGAACCGATGGCTACACGCATAGTAAATAAAGATGGAGCAATCTTAATAATTCGTTGGAAGTATGCTCCCGATTATCTAACGGTGGAAAAACTTCTGGAGAATGATATAGTAACTGGGGCAGAACCGATAGAAGAAGTTGAAGTAAAATGGGATTCTACTGAATTAGTCCTATTTGATTCTTTGTCTCCCTATTGTGAAGCATCGGTTAAAGTGTTTTTATCACTACAAAAAACATCTTGTATAATAAAAACTTATCATTACCAAAAAGACGAAGTATCTTTAATAATACATTCAATCCAATAAAGACGATTAACATGCGGCTAAACCTCCCCAGAAAAAGGTCGGTTAGCCACCAACCATTAGTCGCTTGAAAAATAAAAAAAGAAAATGAGTAAGATAATGATATGGGTCGGTCAATTCGATTCCGAAGCTGACGTTGAGAAATATATGGATCAATCGGCTTTCCGTCAATGGTGGAAAGATTATGATGAAGACAATAAGGAACTTCGTTGCCAGTTCTGTAAGGAGCTTGGTGTAATGAACTATGATGAGGATTTTCTTATTATGAAATTCACATCTGACGGCTTGGCAGGATTACTTAACCTTATTCCTGCTGATACCCAAAAGATAAGTCTGTCGATGGCTGATAAAAATATTACAATGGCAAATGCTGTTATCTGCTATAATTGTCGTGAGGGTATATCTCCTAAGAAGGCAGAGAATGCCACAACCATGACTTATCTTGGTACGTTTGAGTTTGAACTGTCGCCTGAAGGTGTACAAGGGTCTAATGCTGGATTAGAATATATGATTTGGATTGGCACAACCGATAAAAGTCGGGAAGAATTTATGGAGTATTTCAATCAAGATGAATACATGAAAGAAATACGAGATTACAAAGAAAGTCGTACAAAGAAACGCCCAAATCCGGAACATCGCTGTCAGTTCTGTAAAGACATTAATATAAAGTATTACTATCCAGAATTTCTAACTGTGGAAATTAAGGATGAACCCGAAAATCCTTTTAATCTTGTTAGAATGATGATTGATAACAAACTTGTCCTTGACTGGTATATTGAGTCCGATATTGATGAATACCACATAAAGCCATCAAATTGTATTGTGTGCTATATACCCAATGGTTTCAAGGACAACAAAAGGAATCAGAAAATCTTTATTAAGAAGAAAAATTATGATTCATATGAAACACCTAAAAAATTTGTGGATGAATTAGACAGTTACAACGGTATTCAATATTTGGAAACTTATATTGCAGAATAAAGCGACTAACAAACGGATAATTTCCCTTAAAGGTCGATTATCCACTGGACATTATAATAAATAAAAATCAAAGCATTATGGCAAAATATGAGTTGGGGGCAATTTATAAAATTAATGGTCGAAATGGTGAATTATATTATGTAAGACTTTTGACAAACGAATGTTATGGCGTTTTTTCATCATTAGAAGGCGAACTGAATGAAGAGACATTTGCCCAAACCCATTATCGTCTCTATTTTAGCTGTAACTCTTTTCCTATAAAACGAGGTATATGGGGAAAAGTCGTATCATCTCCAGACAGTACAGATATTGCACGGTGGCAACGCCCTCAATATTTAGCTAATTTTGCTAATTTCAACATGAAATTATTTCTTGATCAATGCAGAGTTTTTCATGAAGATGGGAACCTTTATCAATGTGAAAGTAAAGAGGAGTTTATTAGATTAGTAAAATCTGGTAAGATTTTATTTTGTTTTAATACTTATAAAATTATACCAGACTTTCTAATGAGGTATTACAAGGATTTCCCCAATAGCTATATTGTAAATAAAGATTTTATCCATAGTGGAACTTTAGAATACCAAAAAGAACAAACAAATGTATTAAAAGAATTAGGCTTTGATATTGGAAACTTATTATAACAAGCGGCTGAACATTCCTATAAAGGTTAGTTAGCCACCAAACATTATCCGCAATAAACAAAGAAAATAGATATGGAAAAAGAAAAGCGAACGGAAGAAGCCATACAGGTATTTAGAAAAATGCTTGTAGAAGAATTTGGCATTAAATCAACAGAACAGTTCTTTTCAACAGAAGGAGAAGATATGGCTGTAATCTATGAGAGCATGAAAGTCGAACAAGAAAACTTCAATCTCACAGACGAAGAAACAAATGCTGTCTTAGATATAATTTTTGACGAACTGGATGCTCAAAATGCGGATAACAAACAGCAAACCGACTAAACAAGCGGAACGCTGCCAAACATTAATCGCTGAGAAAAATATGAATAATTGGATTGAAACATCAGGAAGC
>URHY01000110.1 GCA_900547815.1 uncultured Solobacterium sp. | reverse complement strand
ATTTTGTATTTTTACACACAAAATCGAATATAACTTTTGTGCAACATTCCTATCAAGGTGTACACTCTTTGGCAAGCAGTGTAAACCTGTACAGGTTCACCCATTTTTTCAATTTCGCCTTTGGCTCAATTTTCAAAAATTGCTTGTTGGGGCAACATCCCCAATCCCCTTCGAACATCATCTTTGATGATGGCTGTAAAGTTACTTGATAGGTACAGTTTTGTTGGTATTGCATAACTTTCCTGTGTCAAATTCTAAATGTGGAAATCAAATACATTGTTGCAATCCTAACAATAAAGTGGTATACTATATAAGAAATATAGTACACAACAACAAATCCCAATGTCTGCTTGCGCCTATTAGTTGTGTAAATGTAACAACATGGAATGTGCAATTCGTACAATTCGAAAGATTAATTTTAATATGGGGGCAATTAAAGTGGAGGATACAAAGAGAATTCGATTTTCGAACATGGCTAAGTTTATGTTTAATGAGGATCAAGCTATTATATTCAATCGGCTCAATGGTCAGTGGATTAAAGTTCCAAAACAGTGTTACGATATTTTGGAATTGTGTAATAAGGAAGGATTGTCGTGGAGTGCCTTGTCTGAAAGTCTTGCTGATGACGAGGATCGAGAATATATGAAGCAGCTCATTAAATTATTAGACTCAATGAACTGTCTATATAATGATGATGAAAAAATTATTGAAAATATTAGTTTTGCAATTACACATAGATGTAATTTGAAGTGTATTCATTGTATGGTCAATGCTGCATTTGGTCAAAGTGATAAAGAACATTTTGACACAAAAACAATTTGTGCGTTTCTCGATAAAATTGTAGCTGCTAATCCCAAAAACATTACGCTAACAGGCGGAGAGCCTTTGCTGAGATCAGACTTTTTGACAATATTGGGATATTTACGGAGCATATATAATGGAAAAATCACCCTCATGACCAATGGCACTTTGATCACTCCTAAGAACGTTAAAGAATCGTTAGCCAAATTGATAGCATAGATATTAGTCTTGATGGAGCAGATGAAGAGTCATGTGCTGTTATAAGAGGCAAAGGGGTATTTGAAAAGGTTGTTTCAAGCATAAAGTTGCTTCAATCTCATGGCTTTAGTAAGATTAGTATTTCTATGGTTTTAAGTGCAAACAATGTGAGATATACTAAACAGTTTATGGAGCTGAATGAATCGTTAAATACAACTCCTATGCTGAGAGCATTATCTTACGAAGGTCGAGCAAAAGAGAATAAAGATATTTTGGATAATGTGGTTACTACGGAGTTCTTACGACAGGAAGATAAAAAGACAAATTCAGAGTGTCGCACTTGCTGCTGCACTGCCGGGTATAATCAGATTACTATAGAAGCCAATGGAGATATTTTCCCGTGTAATTTGTTTGTTGAACCTGAATTTAGACTTGGTACTATGTCTGAAATTGATGACTTGAGAAAACTTTTCTATACGAATGATGGCTTTTTCGTTTGTCCTTGCGTGCAAAAGTTTGAGCCAAGTGAATTTGAACCCTGCAAGAATTGTAATATAAATTATTTTTGCTGGTCTTGTGTTTATCCCATGTATAAAATAGATGAAAAAGAATTCAAGGAAAGATGTGCTTATAAGAAAGAGATTTTGAAAAATATTTGGAAATAAGAAGGTGATTGATTGAATTACACCATATTTTTTACCAATCAATGTAATATGGATTGTACATACTGCTATGAATGTAATAAAATGGTACGTTCAACGTCATACGATGTGTTAGACGGTATTGTGAATTTTATCGTAGAGAAGCAAAGAAGTTGTTCAGATAAAACAGTATCTATTGTGACTCATGGTGGAGAACCTTTGATTGAGTTTGATAAAATTCAATACTTTATCAAAAGGCTGAATGAAAAAGTCAAAAATGTCCAATACATAATTACCACAAATGCTACTCTATTGACTGATTTAATGATTGATTTTTTAAGCCAACACTATTCAGAAATATCAGTCAGTATTGATGGTATTCAATCTGCCCATGATGCTAATAGGGTTTTTGCTAATAAAAAAGGTTCCTATGCTGTAGTCGTAGAAAAAGCAAAAAAATTATTGGAGAAACGTAGTGATGTAAAGGCACGAATGACTATTAACCCCCAAACAGCATCGACACTCTATGAAAGTGTAAAGCACCTTTTAGATTTAGGTTTTACAACTATTGTACCTGTTATTGATACTTTCTGTAATGACTGGACAGAAAAAGACATGGAGATCCTTTTAGATCAGGGAAAGTTAATTATTGATTATATCAAAGATTATGACAAGATAACCAATGTAGGGCTTATTAACGATGCTTTATCGAAAATGGCTAATTCTCCATGTAACGGAGGTACATCGACATTTAGCATAGATACCGATGGTGTAATATATCCCTGTGTTGTTACTGTTGGTATACCGGAATTTGTAGTTGGCACAATTAAGGAGGGGGTAAATAAAGAAAAAGTAACGGAGATACTTGGTTGGGATAAAATTGAAATTACTGAATGTATAGGATGCTCGAGATACAATTACTGTAATAC
>URHY01000109.1 GCA_900547815.1 uncultured Solobacterium sp. | reverse complement strand
TATGTTATAATTTATATAGTGATAGTAGTGATATATTATTGGAGGTGTTTCTATGGCTTTTTTCCTTAAAAAATCTACTCTTAAAGGTCGTACCTATCTTTCCATCGTTGAAAGTTATTACTCCCCTCAAAAGCATGGTGGTGCCCATCGCACCCATAAGTCACTTGCTTCTGTTGAAACTTGGAAAGCCAAAGGTATCGATGATCCTATTGCCTATTTTCAAAAAGAAGTGGATGAACTCAACAAAAATAATAAAAACAAGAATTCTCTTAAGATTTCCGATCATTCTCCTGAACTCTATCTTGGATATTTTCCATTCATATCCATGATGAATAAAATGGATATCAAAAAGTATGTCGACTATTTCAATCTGCATAATTCTTTTGAGTTTGACCTTTACGAACTTCTTTCATCTCTTATCTATGCTCGTCTTGTTAATCCATGCAGTAAGCATAGAACTTTTCATGAGGTCCTTCCTCAACTAAGAGACGGCGTTCACTTTTCTTATGATCAGCTTCTTGATGGTCTTGAATTCATTGGCAATGACTACGGCAAGTTTATCGAAATCTTTAATGAACAGACAAAGAAATTCTATGATATCAATACTTCCAAGACCTACTTTGACTGCAGTAATTTTTATTTTGAAATAGACAGAGAAGATGACTTTAGAAGAAAAGGTCCTTCTAAAGAAAACAGAAAAGATCCCATTGTCGGCTTAGGACTGCTTCTTGATGCAAATCAAATTCCTATTGGCATGGAACTGTTTCCTGGCAACGAAAGTGAAAAGCCCATACTGAGAAATGTCATCAAAAAACTGAAAGATAAAAATCAAATCACAGGGAAAACCATCCATGTTGCAGATAAAGGATTGAACTGTGCACAGAATATCGCCTTTTCCAAAGAAAACGGAGATGGCTATCTCTTCTCAAAATCAGTAAAATCCTTACCTGAAAAAGAAAAGACATGGGTACTGTTGGATAATGATGATTGGAAGGATGTAAGAAGCAGAGATGGAACACTGTTATACAGATATAAATCATGTGTCGAAAAATTTCCATACACTTTTGAAATAGATGGTAAAAAGAAAACCCTCTGCTTTACAGAAAAAAGACTTGTTACCTATAATCCAAAACTGGCCTCAAAGAAAAAATATGAAATAGCCAAACAGATTGAAAAAGCAAGAAACCTCTGTTACAGTCAGGCAAAACGATCAGAATATGGAGATTTAGGAAAGTATGTCGATTTCATTGATGAAGACGGAGAGAAAGCCAAGGCCTCAATAAACGAATCAATGATTGAAAAAGAGCTAAAGTTTGCAGGATACAATATGCTTGTTACTTCAGAAAAGGATATGGATGATATTGATATCTATAATACATATCACAATCTATGGAGGATAGAAGAATCCTTCAGAATAATGAAGTCTGATTTAGATGCACGCCCTGTATTTCTTCAAAAAGAAAACAGCATAAAGGGACACTTCCTGATCTGTTATCTTGCCGTACTGTTAGAAAGAATATTCCAGTTTAAGATATTGGATAATCAATACAGCACACATCAAATCATGAAATTCATTAGAAGCTTTAAGGTGGTCAAAGGTGAAAGTAAATATATCAATGTAACAGCATCAAGTGAATTTATAAAAGAATTCGAAAATATTACAAATCTTCCACTTACAAATTACTATTTGACAGAGCGGCAAATTAGACAGATATTCAATTATAAGATTTAAACGAAAAAGCAATAGAGATTCTATCTTGAATTCCTACTGCTTTTTTACTATCACTATATTTTAATGCTGGATACCAAAGTCAGGTTATAAACATGTAAGTTTCTAAATACCGTCTTATATAAGACGGTATTATATCTTTTTTACATAAAAAAAGAAACCTTTTTCAAGATTTCTTACTTTAACAGATTATCTAATACTTTAATCATTTCTTCAACTTTTTGATCACAATCTTCACTATTAACTGCATCATGTACACAATGTGTCATATGAGCTTTTAAGACTTCTTTGTTGGCTCTTTTTAAAATAGCTTCACTTGCCATGATTTGATGTGAAATATCAATACAATAGCGATCTTCTTCCACCATTTTTAAGATACCATCAATTTGTCCTCTTGCCGTTTTTAAAAGTCTTGTGACCTGTTTTTTATCGGCCATCATACTTATTCAATTCCTTTATAAGTATATCCAGCTTCTTCAATGGCTTGTTTTAGTGTTGCTTCGTTAGCTTCACCTTCTACAAATGCACAGTTTTTTTCAAGATCAACTGTTGCTTGAATACCATCAATAGCATTTAATGCTTTTTCTACGTGTGCTTTACAATGTTCACACATCATTCCTTCTACTAATACTTTTTTCATTTTCTTTTCTTCCTTTTTCCTATTTTCTTGTATTTTAATAATTTGATGTTTTGGTTTAAAGAATCTTAATCTAAGTGCATTCGATACAACAAAGACAGAACTTAATGACATTGCTGCTGCTCCATACATTGGATCTAACAACCAGCCAAAGATTGAATAGAACGCTCCTGCAGCAACAGGAATACCAATGACATTATAGAAGAATGCCCAGAATAAG
>URHY01000108.1 GCA_900547815.1 uncultured Solobacterium sp. | reverse complement strand
AACCGCTGACCCTCTGCTTGTAAGGCAGATGCTCTCCCAACTGAGCTAAACCTCCGTAAGTGCCTATTTATAATAGCACTGAGTTAAAATAAATGCAAGCACTTTTTGTAAAAATTATTTGAATTTTAAATTTGTTTAAAATCATAGCTAAAATAATGGATGAAACGACGATGATCAATGTTTCTTTTGTGCCTTTATATAAGATTACAACTAGGAATACATAAAGTAAAAAGTTTAATATTGTAGTGTTTGATATCGTATTTTCTGTATACGTGAAGCATGTACTAAAGAGAATGGCTAAAAGAAGGGTTGATAGAATCCATCCTTTTGAATCTGATTGATTGGCTGACCATACTAAATAACTAAAGATTGTCCAAATCAGTGTGAATACGATCCATGTTAAAAACATTTCTTTTGGCATAGTATGTGTAAGGATTATTGAGAATAGACAATAACTTACAAAACAAACGATGTTGAATAGTGTTGTATTTAATGTTGCTGTTTTTTCAGAATGAGAATATAGAGCGATAATACCGTTTATAAAGATCCATAGTGGCAAGTTTGATAATAGTTTGGTTGGATCAAAATATACTATAAATGGCTTAATGAATTCTATGCTTACTGGTACAAAGGATAAGAACGCCATTACGATTGCCGTTAGGATGATAGAAATAGTGAATATCCAATTGTTGTTATTTCTTTTTTTCATTTTGATTTACCTTTTTTGAATAGATGATCGCAATAAATAAAAATAAGATACCTATATATAAGAATGTATATGTAAGATTATAAGCGAATATAAATAAGCAGATGGCTGCAATTAGATATAAGATCGATGATACAATATTCTTGTTCATAAAGTGTCCTCCTAATGGAACAAATTATATCACACAAAAAGAAAAACTCCCATTGGGAGCTTTTGAAACAGCAATAAGAGAAAAGGGAATGGGATATGAAGGGTGTCTTGCTGTTTTCTGATTATATATTAAGAGTCGATTCTTAAATTTAACTTAATCTTCCATACGTGATAATAAAATCATGAGCCCAGCAGAAACAGTATTTAGTGGATCATCTGTGACAAAAATTGGACAGCCAACAGTATTTTGTAGATAGGTTGGTAGTCCATTTAGTAACATGGATCCTCCGCAACAGATAATTCCTCGCGTTTTCACGTCTTGCTGCATTGTAATTGGTAAGCTTGATAAAAAATGTAGAATCCAATTTGTCCATTGCTGTACAAGTGGAGCTAGAACGCCGACAATTTGATTTTCATTGATGATCACCGCTTTTAATACGTGACTATTTTTATCCATACCAACAATTTCAAGGCTTCTTGGATTTTGTTGAATGTTGACCTGACCAAGTTTTCGTTTAATTTTTTCAATTTGTTTATTAGAAACGTTGATATTGTAGGAATTTGTTAGCCAATTTTTGAGGGCCATATTAATTGTAATGCCTGAAACGTTACAACGTGCTTTCTTTTCCATTTTGCCATTTAAGAATAGGGCAATATCACAATTGGCAGATCCTATATTTAATACGCAGCTTGCGACAGGTAAGAAAAGGTCGAGTTTAGCTCCGATGGCTGCAATCCAAATTTCTTGTTCAAAATAAACACGATATGCACCTAGTTCTTCTAAATGCTCTTTTAATATTTCACAGGATTCTTCACTAAAGTTAGTAGGATAGCTAACTAATAAAGTTGTTTTTTGGAACATTTTAAAGGCTTTGTGTTCATATAGTAATTGTTCTAATAAAATATCAAGCGCATCAAAGTTAATTGGGCTTTCACGTAATGGTGAAATGACTTTTATGTCTGGGTCCATAGAACCGATTAAATCTTTAGCGTCTTCCCCAATACCTAGCACATGGTTTTGCTTATCAAGGGCGACCATGCAAGGTTCGTTGTATAGTAATCCGTCTTCTTGTGTGCATAGACGAATGTAGTTCGTCCCTAAATCAATTCCCATACGAATCATGGTAAAACCTCCTAATAATATATATAATATATGACTTTATTTTACACCAGGTTAAATTGTGATACAATATGTTCGCATTCCTACATATACAGATGAATAATGTTGAGATTGATAATATAAAAGAGATTTCACTTTTAGTTGTAATGGATTCAATAAAATTAAATAAAACGGTGGTTTATCATGATTTATTTTTATTGTGGAGCCAGGCTTTTGAAAATATGGATATACCTATATATATGGTTTTTCCAGATCATAAGGATGAGTTGTATAGTTTTTATCGTTTTTATAATACGGATATACATTATATTTCAGATGTCGGGTTTATAAACCAATTGGGTTGTGCACAAGAAAAAAATGTTTTTGGAAAAAAATATAAAGTAATATCACCTAGAATGTATGTAATCTATAATGAAAAATTGATTGAAGAACAAAAAAGAATAAATAATAAATCAATAAAAAAGCTTTATATAAAGGCATTAGAATTGAAATTTGAAAAATTTATAAAAAAAATTAAAAATTCCGTTGACATACCTAACATCCTTTGGTAATATAAATGAGCGCAAACGAGTTTGCGATGAAAAAAAACATGGAGGTTTAGCTCAGTTGGGAGAGCATCTGCCTTACAAGCAGAGGGTCAGCGGTTCGAGTCCGTTAACCTCCACCATGTTGATGGAGAAGTAGCGAAGTGGCTAAACGCGGCTGACTGTAACTCAGTTCCTTTTG
>URHY01000107.1 GCA_900547815.1 uncultured Solobacterium sp. | reverse complement strand
TTTTAGGGCGATAGAGCATCCTTGTTTTCAACTGCTTGAAATTCAAGTCTTCAACTACCAGACTCTTCTTCTTGGATTTACAAAATTCCATGATTTCAATGGCCAGCTGATACAATTCTTCATTTCGTTTATTCTTGGTATTCTCTTTATGGATTGGATACTTCTTGATCAGAACGATATTTCCATCCATATTGGTTTCGCAAAGTGCTATATGGTCCACATTGATATCGATTCCTATAGCTCCATACAATATATTAGTCTTTGGAAGATTCATATGTTTTTCAAATATAGCTTTCACAATAAAGTATTCACCATAATCCATCAACTCATAGGCTACAGCCTTGTTAGGTGAATTGTGTTTTTCATTGACTCTTGCATACAATTCATCCTTGTACTTATGAAACTGCATTTTGAATACAATGTCTTTCTGAGTACTTCGATAGGTCAACATATCATTATCAACATTTAATTTGAAAAGGTTGTTTGAATACTTGCCTTGTCTTCTTCCTGGAATCAGCATTCTTCTGGCTCTTTTAAAACGATAGGTTTCTAAATCACTTCTTAGATTCTTTTTACCACCAAAACATACAGAAGGCATCTTTCTTTTAAGTTTGAACTCATTTCGATTTTTTTTGAATTTAAGATTACGAATGATACTCTTCAATCTTTTGATATTTGGATCCAATTCCTGCACCTCATACAAGTAATTTTCTTCTGTATATTTCTTTTTCTTGGATCTGTTGATCAGCTTCTCTTTTTCCTTTAAAGCCTTCTTCAATTGTTTCTCATTCTTTTTTATTTTCTTGTTTATCTTTTTAAGACGAGTCTTGATCAAATCACGATCTTCCTTTTCTCTGCATTTAAGACTTTTCACCAAGGCCTTGGCCTCATAAATGGCAGACAAAGGAAAATAATCACTTGTACCATAGAAGGACTTGATCATTCTTTGATCTGTTTCTGAATAGGTAACATCTTTATAAGCACGATCAAAACAGATCTTGAATGCCTTATGAAGCATACAATTATACAGTTCAAGATCCTTTTTAATGATGGATTCTGCTTCAGGTTCCAGATCTTTATAATAGATTCTTTGCGACATTGAAAACACCTTCATAAGACAAGTCCTCCTGTTCTATCTGACTCTATTATACTATATTCAGAACATGTTTAACAGATAGATTTGAGACTTTATAATTTATTTTATTTGTGTCATTATATCACTAATGTGAATATGTGATCTTTATCGATGTTCTCACATGTTCACATTAAATTCACATATAATTAATATATGGACACTACTTATCATTCAAACATTCCAGTTGAAACTTTATCACTTTTAGATTGTGATGTTAGAAACTTTGATTTTATTCATCCCATCAAAAACATCTTCTTCGATAATATTGACTACATTCGAAAATTAGATGCTTCCGGTAAGGCTCGGCCATGCATTCTTGATAATGTTGAACGATCACTTCTTTGCCACACATGTTATCTTGGCTTTGACCAATTTGAATGTCCCGATTGTGACAACTGGAATGTCGTCCCCCATTCTTGTCATTCTAGATTTTGTAATGCCTGTGGTGTTAAATATGCCAAACAGCTTGCAGCCAAGGCTACTTCTTTTTGTCTCGACTGTCCTCATAGACACATTGTCTTTACTATTCCTGAAGAACTTAGAAACTGGTTCAGACAGGATCGTACCAGACTCAATCTATTGTTTGTTGCAGCTGGAAATACAATATGTATACTTATGAATAGATCATTATTAAAGAAACTGAAAACGAAACAATTAAGGAATACTCATTATATATTCAAAGATATTCCTGTTCGTAATGAATTTGGCATGATTGCCACTATACATACTTTTGGAAGGGACCTTAAATGGAATCCACACATCCATTGTCTTGTACCGGAACTTGTATATTCACAAAAAAACAAACTAACATAAAATGTTCCACCATTTCAATTTTTCTAGGCTTCGAAAAACATTTCAATATCAGCTGATACATCTCATCATTGAATCTGGTGGATTGAGTAAACTAGAAGAAAGAAACAGACTCTATAAAGAACACCCAAAAGGTTTCTATGTCTATGCCAAATATAAATCAGATAATAATGATTCCAATAACAGTAAAAATATTCAAGGTTGCATAAACTACTTTATTCACTATGCAGGTAGACCTGCCATGGCTGAAAATAGAATTACAGAATACAATAAAGAATCAAATACTGTCAGCTGGTTCTACAATGATCATAAGGATGAAAAACGTCATGATGTCACAGACAATGTGATCGACTTTATAAATCGTCTCATCATACATATACCAGACTACCATTTCTTAACCACTCGATATTATGGATTCTATGCCAATGCATCTAAGAAAACTCTAGATAAAGTACATGCGCTTCTTGGAATCAAAAAGAACAAGGATTATTCTCGTGAAATAAGAACTAAAGCTCTTAAAAACAAACTAAATAAATTCAAATACCGCACACATTTAATAGATTCTTTTAACATAGATCCAATTCAATGTAAATGTGGATCTATAATGCAATATATCTATAATCCTTTAGAAAACTCAAAGAATGACAGAACATACAGAAAAAGATGTATTGATGAAATGATGCGAATGTATAAAAGAAGGATATAACAAAAAAAAGAACTCCATACTAAACAAGGCTATTACCATTAGTCTGTTTTGTCATGCCAATAAAGTTCTAAACCCAGATAATTCGGTCATTTTTAAATTTTCAAATTCATCTTCTCCGAAACCAATTTCTTAATATATAAGACACATTTAATAAAACAGGATATAGACATCATTAATGTCAAATAGACTTGTA
>URHY01000106.1 GCA_900547815.1 uncultured Solobacterium sp. | reverse complement strand
AGATATTCTATCAGATTTTAAAAAGACTGTCGACAGTCACTTTGTCAACAGTCTGTAAGAAGTGAGTAATCACTTCTTTTTTGGTATAATTAAGGGCGAGGTGATTTCATGATTCGAAAAGGAACGATTGAAGATGCAGAAATATTATCTAAGGTAGAAGTGACTTGTTTTCCACCCAATGAAGCAGCGACTTCAAAAGAGATTCAGGAAAGATTAAATGTATATGCGAATCATTTTCTTCTATTGTTTGAAGAAGATCAATTGATTAGTTTTATCGATGGCTTTTGTACAAATCATAGAGATTTAACGGATGAAATGTATAGTGATGCTTCGATGCATGATGAAAATGGTGACTGGCAAATGATATTTGGGTTAAATACTTTGTCGGAGTATCAAAGAAAGGGTTATGCTACTAAAATCATGAATGCGATGATTCATATGGCTAGACAAGAAAAGCGAAAAGGATTAGTGTTAACTTGTAAGGATAGATTGGTGCCTTACTATAGTAAGTTTGGATTTAAAAATGAGGGTGTATCCTCAAGTGTTCATGGTGGTGTAGTTTGGTATCAAATGCGATTGGAGTTTTAAAGATGAATATAATAAATATGGTGAAGAAATATCAGAAGAAAAAAGCAAAAAAAGCTGCAAAAGAAGAGTTGAAACAGATGATTCCTACGTTAAGAAGTGCATTGAATGAAGTGACTTCTGGTTTAGATGAATTAAATGGTCTTCTTAAAAAGATTACGCGTTCATGAAGTCAAAGATTTATTTAGCTATCGATTTAAAGTCTTTCTATGCTTCTTGCGAATGTGCATCTAGAGGATTGGATCCTTTAACTACAAATTTAGTTGTTGCGGATGCTTCTAGAACAGAAAAGACAATATGTTTGGCTGTATCGCCTTCTTTAAAGCAGTATGGAATTGGTGGAAGGTGTCGTTTGTTTGAGGTGAATCAAAAGGTAAGAGACGTGAATGCCAAAAGGAAAAAGGGGTTTTTGCGTTTTGATGGTAAATCGAGTGATGATGAAATTTTAAAGCAGAATCCTAGATTTGAAGTCGATTTTTTAATTGCACCTCCAAGAATGAAATACTATTTGGATATCAGTACACAAATTTATAATATCTATTTGAAATATGTTTCAAGCCAAGATATTCATGTATATTCCATTGATGAAGTGTTTATTGATGCGACGCCATATTTAAATACGTATCATTTAACGCCAAAAGAATTCGCAATGAAAATGATTCTAGATATTTATGAGACAACCGGTATCACAGCTACGGCAGGTATTGGTACGAATTTGTATCTTGCCAAGGTGGCAATGGATATTGTGGCCAAACATAAAGATCCAGATGAAAATGGAGTTCGTGTTGCGGCTTTAAATGAATATAGATATCGTAAATTGTTGTGGAATCATAAGCCTTTGACTGATTTTTGGCGTGTTGGTAAAGGGTATGAGAAAAGATTGCATAAACTAGGCATAGATACAATGGGCAAGCTTTGTGCCTTTAGTTTAGAACATGAGGATGTTCTATTTAAGACATTTGGTGTAAATGCCGAACTATTGATTGATCATGCCTGGGGGTATGAGCCTTGTACAATGGAAGATATTAAGGCGTATAAACCGGAAAAGAATAGTATAGGTTCGGGACAGGTCTTATCTTGTGGATATGAAAAAGAGAAGGCTAAGATTTTAGTAAAGGAAATGGTGGAATCTTTAGCTTTAAGTTTGGTTGATAAGCAATTGGTGACAAATAAAGTGGTTCTTATAATTGGTTATGAAACAAACGAAGCATATACAGGTGAAACAATGGTTGATTTTTATGGACGTGTTTTGCCGAAAAGCTTAAATAAAATTGTTCATTTACCTCAAAAGACAAATGCGAATTCAATTCTAATTCAAAATATATTGGATGTATATGATCGGTATGTGGATTCTAGTTTATTGGTGCGAAGAATCAATGTGGCAGCTATTGAAGTGGTTGATGAAAAGAATCGTGGCTTTGAACAGATGGATTTATTTTCAAATGTGGATGAAGAAGAATTGAAGAAGGAAAATGATCTTCAAAAGGTGACTTTAAAAATAAAGAATAAGTATGGCAAAAATTCAATTTTAAAGGGAACGGATTTTGAGAAGGGTGCCAAGGCCAAAGAAAGAAATGAGCAGATTGGAGGGCATAAGGCATAATGGATGAAAGATGGTATACAATGGATCGTCCTAAAAGTAAATATCCAAAGATGTCGATGTTAGATCGTGCTGCTCAATTTGCGCCTTTTGCAGCTTTAACAGGTCATAAAGAAGCTGTGATAGAACAGGGTAGAATCACGCAGGAAAAAAGAATTTTATCAAATGAAGAAAAGCTTGAAATCAATGAGAAAATCACTGAATTGATGCATTTGAAATCGAAATGTAGAATCACTTATTTTGAAAAGGATAAGACAAAAAGTGGTGGTCAGTACATGGAGAGCGTTTTATCTTTTAAGCGTATAGATGAATTGAATAAGGTGTTATATTTTAAAGAGAATATTCAAATACAAATAGATGATATTGTAGATATTGAAATATTGGAACAGTGATGTTCCTTTTTCTTTGGAAATACGAAAAAAAACAGCCATTGGCTGCTTGATAGAGATTGCATTCCTAATTTAAAACGCTTGTATTGTTGTCTTGTGAAGTTTATGCTTTTCAATCGTTTTAAATAGAATACTTGTTACTGGAAAGATGATATCTTTTATTATGGGATATCAAACATGAGAATCAGATAAAAATCTTCTGAATACATTTATGTATAGTGCAATCTAAGAACACTCGTGACTTTATTCATGAGATGAATTAGATGTGCATATGTTAGATAAATAAATTAAAAATAAATCATAAATATAATGATTTAATCAT
>URHY01000105.1 GCA_900547815.1 uncultured Solobacterium sp. | reverse complement strand
ATCATTGATTTAGATTATCAACTATAAGCACGACTGCCTGTCGTACAGAAAAGAAGTGATGTTACTCACTTCTTCTTAGTCTAGATTGTATAATTTCTTGTATTTTTTGATTAAATAATCTGTGTAATAGTCTGGATTGAATGGTTCACCACTTACTTCTTCTACGATTTCAGCCATAGATTTACTTGCGGCATAATGGTGTACATTGTCTTTTAACCAGTTTGTGATTTTTTCAAAGTGGTTTGTTAGTAGGGCTTCTTTTACATCAAATTGTTTTTCCATTGTTGCATACAATTGTGCAGCATAAGCACTACCCAATGCGTATGTTGGGAAGTATCCTAAGTATCCTGTAGACCAGTGCATATCTTGTAAGACACCTTCTTTATAGTTTGTAGGACGAACACCTAAATATTCTTCGTATTTATCTGCCCATAGTTCTGGTAACTTATCATAATCTACATTGCCTTTCGCAATTTCTTTTTCGATTTCATAACGAACCATGATGTGTAATGGGTATGTCAATTCATCGGCTTCTGTACGAATCAAAGCACATTCTGTTTTATTGATCATGTTGACTAACTCGTCAACAGACACATCTTTAAATTCTGGGAATAAATTTACTAATTGATTATAGTTTGCTTGCCAGAAAGCGTGACTTCTACCAACGTGGTTTTCTAAGAAACGAGATTGCGATTCGTGCGCAGCCGAACCAACAGCTTGTGTAAGCAGGGTTCCTTCAAATGCAGGATCCATTTGTAGTCCATAAAGAGCATGTCCATATTCGTGTACAGTTGAAAGGATAGCGCTCAAAAATTGGTCTGGATAATAGTGTGTTGTGATACGAGCGTCGTTGCTTGAGAAGAAATCTGTGAATGGGTGTTCTGTGGTTGAAAGGTATACTTTACCAAAATCTACTTTCATGAAATCACAGATTACTTCCATAAATTTTTCTTGGCGATCCAAATCATAAGTTTCATGAAGTAAGTCATCATTGATTTGTGGCTTGTTTTGAATTTCATGAATCAATGGAACTAATTTTTCCTTAACATTATTAAAGAATGCATCATATTTTTCTTGTGTCATTCCTTTTTCGTAACGGTCTAACAATACATCATACGCATTATTTCCATTGAATTTAGGATCATATTCTAAAAGGTGTAAAGTCTCTTTCATGATGGCTTGTAAATGCGGTTTGAAATGTTCATAGTTATCTGCTTCTTTAGCTTCATGCCAAGCAAGTTCACTATCCGCTTTGACTTTGACATAGTTCGCATATACATCACTAGGAATGTTTTCAGATTGAGCTAATGCTTCAAGACGATAATCGACTTCTTTCTTTTCTAAACTTCCTTCTGGCAATGTCTTTGCGTATTCCTTGATCTTTTTGATTGTTTCTGGATCATTTTCAATGATGAATGCTTGTTTAGATAGTCTAGACAACATTTCATTTGAATAAGGAATTCCTTTCTTTGGTGCAATTGTCATTTGTTCAAAATAAATGGTTGAGAATGCCAATGAGAAGGCATCTAATGTTCTTTCGTATTCTTGATAGAATGGTTCAAATTTTAACATGGTTAAATTCCTCCTGCTTGTATTGTAACACAAAGAAAAGAATAGTCATTATATAATGAAAGCGAATTTTCGAAATGGTGATATAATACAGAAAAGGAGTATAGAGTATGGATGCAATTTTTAATCGTACAAGTGTAAGAAAATATAAAAAAGAATCTTTAAAAAAAGAAGAGATTGATTTAATTTTAAAGGCAGCATTTAGTGCACCTAGTGCTAGAAATAGTCAGCCTTGGCAATTTATTGTCGTAGAAAATAAAGATACATTAAAGGATTTAAGTCAAATGACACCCTATGCATCTTTTCTAAAAGATGCAGCTATGGGAATCGTGGTTTGTGCGGATAAAAGTAAGAATGATAGTTTAGATTATTGCCAACAAGACTTGGCAGCGGCTACAGAGAATATGTTGGTGGAAGCAAAAAGTTTAGGCATTGGTTCATGCTGGCTTGGTGTGTATCCCAACGAAGAGCGTTATTTGGCTTTAAATCAATATTTTAAATTGCCAAAAGGAATTGTTCCAATGTGGATGATTTCATTTGGATATATTGATCAAGAAGAGGTTGCAAAAGATAAGTTTGATTCTTCAAAGGTGCATTATGAAAAGTATTAATATTGTTGAGTGTAAAAATGAGGATGATTTAAAAGAAGTAGCTATTCTTGCCGAAAAGATTTGGCATGAATTCTTTCCTGGAATCATTTCAGAAGCACAGATTGATTATATGGTTGAACAGTTTCAAAGTTTTGGTGCTATGCAAGATCAAGTAAAACATCAGCAGTATCATTATCATAAGGTATATGAAGGCGATGAATTGATTGGATATATTGGTTTACAGAATCAGCCGGATCGTTTATTCTTGTCTAAACTGTATTTAAAGGATTCAGCTAGAGGAAAGCACTATGCGACTGAAATGTTTGAGTATGTAAAGAAACAGGCAGAAAAGTATTGTTACCCATCTATTTATTTGACTTGCAACAAATATAATAAACATAGTCTAGCTGTATATGAGAAGTTTGGTTTTCAATGGATTGATTCTGTACAGACAGATATAGGAAATGATTTCATCATGGATGATTACATCTTAGAATATCGATTAGGGACATTTTAATAAGTGTCCTTTTTCTAGTTCGAAAATAATTCCTTCATAATAGGCTACCAAACTCATCTAAGTATTTAATCGATATAAATAGTGTCAATAATTCTTTAAGAATCATGCATACCTAATTTACCTTAGATGAATTTGGTAACCTATCATGATTTTTTTCCTTTTGAGACATCTGATATAAATGGGTGATTTATTTTGTGTTTATAAAACAATTTTTTAAAAATTTACCGGATTTAATAATGTTTTCACATTGGATCTTTATAATAAAAATTGGCTACTGGATGTGGTTGGTGGTTGCCTCTTGTTAAGGAGATTTAAAGCCTTGAATCTTGAGTTCCAGGTAAGTAGATCCTTCTATTTTTTTTATGTGCTTATTTGCCATAGTAGAAATACTAAAAGTAACATTGATTATTATAGAA
>URHY01000104.1 GCA_900547815.1 uncultured Solobacterium sp. | reverse complement strand
TCGATTGGTGTTTTTTATCAACATTGATGTATTAATTTTCTAATGTATTATACAATAATCACAGTTTTTGTTCAATCATTTCCTGCAACGTCGTTTGACGCACTCTTTTCTGTTTTAACTTAACTTGTGTCTCAAACAACTGCTTATTTCCTATAATATACAATTGTTTTTTAGCACGAGAAATTGCTGTATACAATAAACGTTTCTCCAACATATTTTTCGCATTCACATCCACAATACAAAATACTGTCTGATATTCATTACCCTGGGATTTATGTACACTAATACACCACGCATGCTTTAGGTAATATAGAAAATCTGTAGAGAAGTCAACCACATTGTTTGTGAAATCAACTGAGATTACATTTCGTTTCGTATCAATCTCAAGAATCGTACCAATATCACCATTATAAACATCATCATCTGGAAGATTTTTCAACAACATGACTTTATCGTTTTCTCTAAAAATTGTTGTTCCAACCTTCATTTGATTTTTTTGCGGACTTTTTGGATTAAATAAAACCTGCATCTGACGATTGATCTCATCAATACCCGCTACTCCTTTATACATTGGAGCAAGTATCTGCATTGAATCCAAATCCATATCTTTAACATAATCAATCAGTGCTTCCATGATTTTTGGTGTTGACCTTTCTACAAAAGTTACACCATCCTCATAATGACAAGTACTTTCTTCACGAATTTCTTTGGCTAATGTCACAATACCGGACCCATTCGATTGTCTAAAGATTTTTTTTAAATGTACCGTATCAATCACATTGGATTTTATCAGATCCTCTAAAACTTTCCCAGGGCCAACACTCTCCAACTGATCTTCATCACCTATTAATAGAATACGACAACGATTTGGCAATGCTTTTAATAATTGTGCAAACAAGTGTGTATCCACCATACTAAACTCATCCACAATAATAAAATCTACATCCAAAGGTTCATCCTCATTTTTACCAAATGTATTATCCTCTAAATTCCACTGCAACAATGAATGAATGGTTCTAGAATCACAATTGGATAATTGTGCTAATCTTTTTGAAGCTCTTCCTGTAGGTGCGCAAAGCTGAATCTTTGCTTCTGGATAGATATCTTTGGCAATCTCTAATATTCCCTTTACTGTTGTCGTCTTACCTGTACCTGGCCCACCCGTTAAAATCATAAAAGAACGATCAAAAAATAATTGAATCGCATCTTTTTGTTCTTGATCATACGTGATGGCTAACGCAAATTCAACCTGTTGAATACGATTTTCTACATCCACCTGCTCAACATTAAACAAATGATTCTGTAATTCTTTTGCGATTGTTACTTCATCTTCATGTAAAGTAAATGGATAGATCCTTGTATTTTCTACATACAAATACTGCATAACCACCAAACGATCAATACTTTCTTGAATCAATTCTTCACTCACACCTTGTACATTTGAAAAGATAGTCGCAAATGTAATATATGTATTTCCAGTTGCCATCGACAATTGTCTAGCCAATTCATAGATATAGGCATCTAATCTTCTTGGATCCTCGCTCGATAAACCAATGGCACTTGCCATCTTACAAGCCGTCTTATATCCAAAACCATATACTTCATAATATGGTTTAAAACAATCTTCTTCAATCACTTTTAATACATCATCATACGTATCAAGCAACATCTGAATTTGCCTAGAACTCAATCCATATTTCAATAATTTGGCATAAGCCTCATTAAAACCAGTAAATTCTTGAATCCCTTTTTTTATAATTGAAATCTTCTTTTCAGAAAGATTAGGAACCTGATTTAAAATTGTAGGATCCTTGTGAATTTTCTCCAAACAATTCTCACCCAACATTTCATAAATAGATTCCGCCGTCTTTTTGCCAATTGTAGGAAAGTTTTCACCACAAAGAAAATGAATGATTGAATCCGAATTATCCGGCAATTTCTTTTTAGCTATATCCACACGAAATTGCTCCCCATATTTAGGATGCTTAATATATTCCCCTTCAAGAATATATTCCTGATCTTCGACTGGATCTTCGATTCTTCCTGCGGCTGTAAAATTATGATATGTTTTTAGCTCCGAAAAACCAGCTACAACATAATGATTGGCTTTATTTTCAAATATGATATATTCAAGCCTAGCCTCGATGTCCATTGGCTGTCTCCATAATCAATTGATTTAAATTCTTGCCATTCTTAAATACTTCTTCAATGACACCACCACCAATACATTTATCGCCATCATAGAAAACTGCTTCCTGACCTTCAGTAACAGACGCAATTGTTTGTGGATATTTGACCAAAACACTTGTATCATCCAATCTTTCAATTTCAATATCCTGATCTTTTTGACGATATCTAAACTTACAAATGCACTTCGTAGGAATCTCATCTAAACTAGGTAAGATCCAGTTGATACCTTTTACGATACAAGAATCTGAATATAATAAATCTCTTTGATCTGTACGACATACATAAAGAATATTCTTTACAACATCTTTTCCAACCACAAACCAAGGGCCTTTTTCATGATCAATATTCAATCCTTTTCGTTGTCCAATTGTGTAATATAAAACACCGACATGACGGGCAATCACTTTACCTGTATTGACATCTACAATATCACCATCTTTACTAGGAAGATAATTCGATAAAAATTGTCTAAAATTTCTTTCTCCAATGAAACAAATACCCGTACTATCCTTTTTTGTCGCCACAGATTCTAAATTCAATTCAGAAGCAATCTGACGAATTTCAGGCTTTTCTAGATTTGCCAACGGAAAAATTGTTTTTGCAATCTTACTCTTTTCTACCTGACACAAAAAATACGTTTGATCTTTATTTTGATCTTTAGCTCGCGTTAAATATGTAAAGCCATTATCCTCTTTAAAGTTTGAAGCATAATGCCCTGTAGCCACCTTATCAAACCCCTGTTTCATAGCATATTCAAAAAATGAATCAAATTTTATATATTTATTACACAAAATATCTGGATTTGGTGTACGACCCTTCTCATATTCACTTAAAAAAGTTTTAAATACATTATCCCAATATTCCTCAATAAAATCGACACGCTGCAAAGGAAGATCCAAATGATTTGCGACTGCCAATGCATCTAAATAATCCTGTTCCTGAGGACAAGTATCATCTTTGATTGTAGGATTTCCTGCAATATCATTATTCGCAAAACTATCCCAGTTACGCATAAAACAACACGTTACATCATACCCTTGTTTTTTTAATAAATAAGCTGCAACCGCAGAATCTACTCCACCACTTAATCCAACTAATACTTTCATATGTAATCCTCCAACTATCAAAAATTATATCATAAAAAAGGACCAAGCCCGAAAAACTTGATCCAACAATTCAAAATGGTGCCCAGGGCCGGACTCGAACCGGCACGGTATCGCTACCGGTGGATTTTGAGTCCACTGCGTCTACCAATTTCACCACCCGGGCAAAAGAAATACTAAATTTTAAATGGTGCCCAGGGCCGGACTCGAACCGGCACGGTATCGCTACCGGTGGATTTTGAGTCCACTGCGTCTACCAATTTCACCACCCGGGCATTGCTTGACTATTATACCAAAAGATAGAATCTCATGCAAGAGATTTTTAAAAAAAAGCCACTTTAAAAAGTGGCTATTTCAATACCTCTAAAATTTCTTCTTCACCCTTAGACAAACATTTCGCGATTTGAGAAGCGCTCATTCCATTCTTAAGCATTGTCTGAATGTTGATTGTCTAATTAATTGAGTATGAAAATGAATAATCTAATCAAATTAAATG
>URHY01000103.1 GCA_900547815.1 uncultured Solobacterium sp. | reverse complement strand
CCAGTATTTTTTGAAAAGAATCATCTAGAAATAAGATTGAGTAATAGAATTGATGTGATAGATATTGATATTGATAATGCAGGAAAACCTTTAACAAAAAAGAATATAGATATTAATCAAAGACAAGATTTTATTGAAATAACAATCCATAAAAACGATGGAAAGACAATTGTTTATAAGCTTAATGAGGCGTTTAATAAATAAAAAAGAGGCTGTAACGAATAAATAATTAAAAAAAACAGTTTCTATAACGCAAAAACGGGCATGAGCCCGTTTTTTTGGTATAATAGTTGTCGATGAAAACACTAGAATACATTGAGAATTATAACGCATATCAACCATATATGCTATTAAATTTTAATTTGTCTTTTGAAAAAGATATTGCTCATGATGATATTTGTAGAACTGTTATTGAAGTTGTTGAGGAGGTTAATATTGCTAAGTATGTCAACTTCACTAATAGAAATGCTCATGGCTATGACGGAGTTATGATGTTTAAACTCATCATGTTGGCTATGGCCGACAGAGGATATGTTTCTACCAGAAAACTCAGTAAACTATGTAAGACCGATATTCGATATATGTTTATCGCTCAAAATCAGAAGCCATCTCATCAGGCATTTCAAAGATTTATTCATGATGATCTGACTATGCCGATTGAGGATATCTTTTATGAAATCAATAAATACATTGAATCAAAAATTTCTATCAATACGGATGTTTTGTGTATTGATGGTACCAAATATGAAGCCAACGCCAATAAGAACACATTCGTTTGGCGTGCGAATACAATTAGGAATCGAACTAAAAGATGGAAAAAGGTAATACTCTGTCTAAAGAAAATCAATAAATATTTTGCGGAACAGAATATCGCCTTGAATTATTCACTTCTTAAGGAACCAAGCATAGAATACATGCTTGCCGTTGCTGATGGAATTGAAAGATATATGAAAGATTATGATATCGAATTTGTTCATGGAAAAGGAAAAAGAAAAAGCGACATACAAAGGTTATATGACGAACTTAAGGAACACGCAATAAAGTTATGGGAATATGCCATTCATATAGAACTTTTAGGAAGTCGAAACAGTTTTTCAAAGACTGATCCGGATGCAACATTCATGCACATGAAATATGACTATTATAATCACACAAACGTATTCAAACCAGGATATAATGTCCAAATAGGAGTAAGTGATGGATATATAAGAAATATCTATATCAGCAGTGACGGAAATGATCTTAGAACATATATTCCATTCATGGAGAAGTATAAAAGTGCCTATGGGAGATTGCCAAAGAAAACACCAGCTGATGCAGGATACGGAAGCTATGACAACTACAGTTACTGTAAAGAAAACAATATCGAACTGTATATGAAATATTCAGGATATTATAAGTCACAGGAAAAAACAAATGAAAAAAATAAGTTTCATAAGAAGCACATGAAAAGAACAGAAGAAGGAAACTTCATATGTCCAGCCGGTCATGGGTTTGAACTTGAAAAAGTAACACAGGACAGCAGAAGTGAATATGAAAAAATAAATATGCATTTTAGATGTCAAAAATGTAAAGGATGTCCAATGAAATCAAAATGTACAAAATCAAAAGAAGGAAGAACGATAGTACATAACTTTCAGCTGGAAGAGTATGAAAAAGAAGTTCAAAAAAATGTAAAAAGTGCAGATGGAATAAAACTTATGTTTCAAAGAAGCAATGAAACGGAAGGGACATTTGGAGATTGGAAAATGAACCAGAAATATGACAGGATGCATCGTAGAGGAAATTCTGGTGTAAAAACAGAAATCATCATGGTAGCGATAGGGCATAATATAAGAAAATATCATAAACAAAAGCAGATGGTAAGTACAGAAGAAAGCAACTAGCATAAAAATTTTTTTAAGAAAAGCGTTAGTTCTTTTTAAGTGCGTCATCTTTTTGAAAAAAGTAATTCACATTTTAAATAGAAACTGAAAATAAAAAAAGAAGAGCTGTAACTCTTCAATAAACGAGAGTGTAAAATAAACTGTGTAAGTCAGGGGCGCGCGACCTGATGAACACAGTTTTTATTTTGTCTATGTTATAATTAGGAGGAAATGAGGATATGAACATGACTAGAAATAAACGTGACCCTAAAAAAGTTGCACTCGCGCAGGCAATCATTGATGCCTATAATCCAAACTCTGTTGAAGATATGAACGATGCTCTCAAAGATCTATTTGGGCCTTTATTTGAATCAATGCTTCAAGGTGAAATGAATAATCATCTTGGCTATGAATCCAATGATAAAGGTATCAAACAAACAGAAAACAGAAGAAATGGTTACACAAAGAAAACACTTAAGACATCACATGGTGAAGTGGAGATTGAATCACCTAGAGATCGTGATGGATCGTTTGAACCAGTACTGGTACCTAAACGTAAAAAAGATGTTTCTGCAATTGAAGAAAAGGTGCTCGCAATGTATGCCAGAGGAATGTCGCAAAGAGATATTTCTAAAACTGTTGAAGACATTTATGGTTTTTCCGTATCACATGAAATGATATCTGACATTACTGATGCAATATTGCCTGAATTAGAAGAATGGCGTAATAGACCGCTTAAAAAATGCTATCCATTCTTATTTGTAGATTGTATGTATGTGTCATTAAGACATGATTATGAAGTAAATCAAACTGCTGTATATGTAATTTTGGGGTATGATCTAAGAGGTCATAAAGAAATCTTAGGATTATGGTTATCACCAACCGAAAGCAAGAATCAATGGATGCAGATTTTTGATGAATTAAAAGCCAGAGGATTAGAAGATGTGTTCTTTATTTCTATGGATGGTGTATCGGGTTTAGAGGAAGGTGCAAAAGCTATCTTTCCTAAAGTCGTTGTTCAAAGATGTATTGTACACTTAATAAGAAACTCTATTAAATATGTACCAAGTAAAGACTATAAGAAATTCACACAATCTTTAAAAAGAATCTATGGTGCTACTAATATAAAAACTGCAAAAACGGCTTTTGAAACATTTCAAAAAGAATGGGCTCAATACCCAGGTGCCATAGATGTTTGGAAACGAAATTTCATACATGTAGAACAGCTTTTTAACTATGGAAGTGATGTTAGAAAAATCATGTATACGACTAACGCGATTGAATCAGTTAATTCTAGTTTTAGAAAAGTCACTAAAAAAGGAACATTTCCTAATGAGAATGCATTGTTTAAACTTTTATATCTAAGAATCAAAGAATTAGAAAACAAATGGGAAAATGGTCATATTAGGAATTGGTCAATGGTATTAAATCAATTGATGATAGATGATCATTTTACAACTAGAATCAATCAATATTTAAGTAGCCAATCTTAACCAAGAAGGATGCAATTGTTCATATATTGCATAACCTTTTATATACTCAAAAAGCAGCAGTATTAAAGATAAGTTTTAACACTGCTGCTTATTAAATACAAGTTCTTTTAGTGACACTACAAGAAATAATCACAAACTTGAATAACCTATTTTTTAGTAATGTTTAAATTACTTACACACTTTTCTTGACAAACCCCTTAAAACATCTTCTTCATTTGTTACATTAAATATATTTAATGTAAGTTCGTTTAGTTTTTCTAGCGATGTATTTGTAAGTTGTTTTTCTAAAGGTCTTGATAAAGTTCCTAGTTTTACTTTAAGTTGTTCTTTTAAAGTATTTTGTTTTTCTTCTCGTTTTCCTTTTTCAATTCCTTGATTTTCAAATCTTTGAAATAATCTATCCATTGCTTCACACATGTTGATTTCATCTCCTTCTGGTAAGTCTTCTCTTTTAATTTTCGTACGTGTAAATGTTGTCGCCATCATGAAGCTTTCTGTTTCGATTTTACGA
>URHY01000102.1 GCA_900547815.1 uncultured Solobacterium sp. | reverse complement strand
TGACATTTGGAGAAAAAATTAAAGAAGCTCGTTTGGCTATGAACCTATCTCAAACCGAGCTTGCCCAGCTTACCGGTATCTCTGAACGCTCCCTCTACACTTACGAACAGTTGGGAACCATACCTCGCAAAGGTAATATCAGAAAATTAGCTGAAGCTCTCCATGTTTCTGTAGCTTATTTATTAGACGATCAGGAAACCAATACACAAAGTCATATAGATGAAGATATGTTTTTGGCTGAAGCACGAGAGCAGTTTGGTGCTAAAGGTGCAAAAGAAGCACAGGAAGTTTTGGGACGTGTGAGTTCGCTCTTTGCTGGTGGTGATTTAGATGAGGACGCTAAGGATGTATTCTTTCAGGCATTAATGGCAGTTTATATGGACTCTAAAAAGAATGCCAAAGAAAAGTTCACCCCAAAAAAGTACAGAAAACATAAGAAGCTTGCGCAAAGTGAAATCTGACGATTTCTTATCTGTATTTTTCTGTGTTCAGTTTGGAGGTGAAGCAAATGAGAACGGCAGCACATATTATCGAAACCGTAGGAAAGCTCGTAAAAAAATATGATACTAGAGATCCCTATGAGCTTTGTAAATGCCTGGAAATTAAAATTCATTTTTATAATTTGGAGAAAAAGCTGAAAGGGTTCTTCTTCTATCAATCCAGACAAAAAAATATCGTCATTGACAGTAATGTAAATGACGTGTTAGAACGTATATTGATTGCTCACGAATTGGGACACGCAGTGCTTCATACAAAAATTGCAATGATGAAAGGCTTTCAGGAAATGGAAGTATTAGATGGTCGCTCACAAGATGAGGATGAAGCAAATTTCTTTGCAGCTGAACTTCTTTTAGAAGACAAAGAAGTGTTGGAATGCTTATCCAAATATTCTTTCTTTGAAACCGCTAAACAGCTTTATGTTCCCGCAGCATTACTGGACTATAAATTCAGCCTTCTGCACGAAAAAGGAGAACTAGTCAGTCCTATGTACATTCGAAAGACGAAGTTCCTGAAAGATGATCTTGGAGATTATGATGATGCAAACCATTTTGAATACGAATAGCAAAAGAGTTGGAACTTGCTGTATTCTATATTGAAATAAGGTTTCTTAAAGCAAATGAAAGGGGTTATCAAGCGAATGCCGATAACCCCTTTTGATCGTACAAATAATTAGTACTTATCTTTTGGTTTTAGTGACGATACAACCAGTATGACCAAACCCACTACTCCTAAGCATAAGGATAATGCCGATAGACCACTAGAACACATTTCTAATAGTATTGCAAAGAGTAGTAATCCTATCCCTAAGTTACTGTATTTCATTTTGTGCCTCCACTGATTAGGAGAAATAACTGAACTTAATGGTGGTTGTCGGACGATAGATTCGGCTTCCTACATACACATCGCCATTTTCGCTAAACGTACAAGAAAAAGCTGTGCCACCAACTACGAGTCCATTAAAACTTGCTCCAGCAACATTGTCATATACCGGCTGAGATTGCCAAGAAGCACTGCTACCACTACCAGAAACAGACGGCGGCCAAGAAATAGAAACTGCAATTCCACTTACAGAAATGCCCTGATTCAATACGATGTAGTCACAATTTCCGCTTCCAGACCAAAGCGATGACTGTCCGCCCTCAAAATTATTATCTGTTTGACCGGCAGTATTTCTTTTCCATGCGTAAGACATCGCATCGCCATCATACTGTGTATCGTTATGATACTCAGACTCTCCAGGCTGCAAAATACCTCTTGTCTGAGGAGTAGGCCCCGGATCACCAGTAAGTTCGTTGATATATTCCATAGCGGCCTGACGATATTCTTCGTCTTCCACATCAAAAGAATACACCGTCCTACCGTTATCTTCATAAGTGCTCAAGGTGAATTCCTTGGTTTCAGCACTTCTGGTATTTGCACCAGAAGGACTCAAAGCCACTTCCTGAGTAGAAATGAGGGTAGGTTCATCTTCTGCTGCAAAAGCAGTAACCGGCATGAGCATAACTGCTCCCATAGCTAACGCCAATGCACTTTTTAACATTTTCTTCATACACGTTACCTCCTTACATTTTAGTTAATACTTTCACACAAAACAACTGCATCATAGGTACTACGAAAACTTACAAGATCATCATTGGAATCTCCTCCTTTAAATAGACCGCTTTCATCTTGCGATTGACTCAAAGTGTTTACTACTATTTGATTAAATTCTGATGTGACAACATAGTTGCTTAATTCAAAAACATTTAATGCCATTTTTTGCAACATTATTTTATTACTTACATCTTCAGATGACAATTGAATTAATGTTGTTTCTAATTGATGGCAATATTCTTTGGAATCGTCTATGTTATCTGGAGATACTAAACAAATGAACTCAATCAATCCGGCTAAATCATATGCCTTTTGTTGTTGATCAGAACTCACAGAAAAATTTTTTACTATAGCATCATAGTATTCTTCAGAGAATTGTGGATTCTCGTTTAAAATTTTTAATCCTTTGATACAACCATTAATTTTAGGTAAGTTCGCATTTATGGATGATGGGTCACTAGCTAGGACTTGAATGCTTGAAGATAGCTTCTGTATAATCTCATCACGCTCAGCGTCCACAAGCTCTAACAAATCATTCCTTTGCAACAATTCAAGAAAATAGTATATATTTAATACATCGCTCTCAAGAATTGCGGGTTTATTTTCTATACAATATTGACTAATAGTATTACTTGAATCTATACCCAAATCATGAATTAAAGCATCCACATAATAAGTGTCCACAAAATTTGATTCCACATATCCAGGAGACATATACGAATCTTCACTTAACAGAAAAGAATCGAACTCATTAAACACCTCTCTAAAATGAACACAACTTTCAAAATTGTAGTTTGCAAGTTTTAAAGCACGTATAGTTGCGTACAAACCATACGCATCATATTCAACAAATGCATCTTTCTTTACGCCATTTTCGTCACATAAAACACGTATAACTTTGTCGTGATTTTTTGAACTATCATAGCCCGCAAATCTCGAAAAGTCCAAATAATCCATTAAGAATACAGGCACATATATATTTTGATTGTCCAGTTCATCCATATTGTCTAAAGTATTTTCAAACATTTGGATGATAGCAGTTATCGATGTTTCCGGAACTTCTATGTTGTGATTCTTTGCCAATTCAAAAAACATAGAGTACGCACTGGAGTTATCTGCAATTATCTCATCTGATACAAAAACCTCTTCAATTGCTTTTTCAAGCCAATCATCAATAGGCTTCATTTCTATATTCAATGAGCTGGAAATAAAGTCCACTAGGTAGTTCGCATATATATTAAATATATACTCATTACCTTCGCCATTATAAAACAGTGTATAACACTTTAAATCTTTATCATAGAGTGAATCTAAGTAAGATGAAATATTTTCTTTTGTTTTTGCAGGCAAGTTTTCATTACTTCCCAGTAAAGAAATAGCGCAAAAAATATCCGTTAAATCCATGTCAGAAGCATTTAAAAACTTTTCTTCAATTTCACTTTTGGTTTCTGGAGATATTGGGGACTGCGACCAACCAGCATATTCTTTTGCCATCCTTATATAATATGTGGCATAAACACTAAATTGTGATTCAAATTCAGCATTTGCAAATCTATATCCACCATCCTCCATGGCGCTTTGTTCAATAGCCGCTGCAATGGATGTTTCATTTACTTCAGGTAAAGTCGGTGAAGAATTTGATAACGATACGTTAGAATTACTACAGCCGGTGTACAATATCATATTAGTAAGTAACGCTATCATCCCGATAGTTACCTTACGTTTCATACTCATACTTCGCAACTATATCACCACACTCTCAAAATAAACACTCTCTGTTTATGATCAGTATAGCACAAATTCTCTTGTTTGTCACCACCAAAATAGTTATTTTGTATTTTTACACACAAAATCGAATATAACTTTTGTGCAACATTCCTATCA
>URHY01000101.1 GCA_900547815.1 uncultured Solobacterium sp. | reverse complement strand
GATATTCTATCAGATTTTAAAAAGACTGTCGACAGTCACTTTGTCAACAGTCTGAGAGAAGTATAGACTTCTCTTACAATTCTGCAATCAAATCGCATAAGTTTTTATAGGCTTTTTGAAAAGATTCTAGGTTCAGTTTTTCTTCTGGCGTATGACAACCTTCGGCAATAGGACCGTATGTGATGATATCTAAATCTGGAATCAATCCTTTTAGAATACCGGTTTCCATACCTCCGTGGGATGCCTCGGTTTCCATTTCTATGCCTTGTCTTTTTAAGATTTCTTTTAATGTATCTCTTAATGGGCTGTTAGCTTCATAGTTCCAACCACAGAAGTTTGTATCTTCATGTTCAGATGCATGACATAATTGTGCAATCATGTTGATTTTATTTCCTAATTCATCTTTCATGGATTCTAATGGGGA
Organism: uncultured Solobacterium sp.; assembly: GCA_900547815.1. Lineage (GTDB taxonomy): Bacteria > Bacillota_I > Bacilli_A > Erysipelotrichales > Erysipelotrichaceae > Holdemanella. Next base: position 3,915 of record URHY01000101.1, on the reverse strand, counting down.
ACGAATGCAGAAAGCACATTTCACAACATTGTCTTCTGTTCTTAATTTACCTAAGTTAAGGGAAGCTAGTGTTAATCCTTCAATGGCCATAGATTTATGCTGCAAACCATTTGGTAGTAAGTAGTATAGCGTAATCAATTCGTTTGAATCTTTTGAAGTAAAGGCTTTAGTGGCTTTTTCTGTTTCTTCCAATTGAATATCAAGCTTACTATCACTGAATTCAAATTCTGTTGTTAAATCTTTTACGATAGAATCAATATTTGGTTTAATGTCTGAAACAAAAGTTGCTTCTGCTTCTCTAGGAATCGCATTTTCTTTTAGACCACCATTTACAGATACGATTTGAATATCTTTTAATGTTTGTAGAACTCGAAATAAGATTTTAATGGAGTTACCCTTTTCTTGATCAATGCAAGCACCTGAATGACCACCATCTAATCCTTTGACAATAAGTTTATAGGTTGGTTTATTTACTTCTTCAAACGTGCATGTTTTATCGACATAGGCATAGCGACCACCACTTGTTGTGGTGCAAGTACTAACTTCACCACCCCCATCTAAACCAATCATCTTTTTGGCATTGAAGTATTCTTTCTTTAAACTAATAGATCCTAGTAGACCCACTTCTTCTTGTACAGTAAATACACATTCTAGATTTGGATGTTTTAGAGTATCATCACTAAGAATGGCTAATATGTAGCTAACTCCAAATCCATCATCAGCACCTAATGTTGTTCCTTTCGCTTTTAACCATCCATCTTCAACATATAAATTTAAAGCATCGGTTTCAAAGTCAAAATCGACATCCTTGTTTTTTTCACATACCATATCCATATGTGCTTGCAACATTACAGTATCGTGATTTTCATAGCCTGGTGTAGCATCTTTATAAATAATTACATTATTCATATCATCACGAACATATTTAAAATTATGTTCCTTCGCAAAGTTTTCTACATAGTCTGCGATTTTTTCTTCATGAAAAGATCCATGAGGAATCTTTGAGATTTCTTCAAAATATTTGAAGATTGGGACATTTTCATCTAATACACTCATTGTTTGTACCTCCACTTGATTAAAAATAGTATAGTACAAAAAATGAGAGACGCAAGTCTCTCACTATTGAATATTGATATATCTTGTTTCTTCTTCATGCTTTACAGGTTTTGTAGGCAATAAGATAAATAATTCACCATTGTCAAAACGAGCTTTGATATCCTCTTGTTTGTAGCCTTCACCAATATAGAAAGAACGAGAATAAGTTCCAGTAAATCTTTCTTGACGAAGTACACGCGTATCTTCTTTGTTGATATTACGAGTCGCTGTGATCTTTAAGTAGCCATCTTTTAGTTCAATTTGAATATTTTCTTTTTGAATACCACAAACCTCCATACAGATTTGATAATATCCATCTTTTTCATAAATGTCTGTTCTTAATACAGTATTTGTATCTTGTTTTTTAGTATCGTTGAAAAAGTCATCAAAATAATTAGGGTAATAGCGCATATTGAATCCTCCTTAGCACTTATATCTTTTAACTGCTAATATCATAGTACAATTGTTTGGCACAGTCAATAGTTGAGTGCTAAAAAATTTGTCGCTTGTTACGAGTACACTTTTCTGCATCAATAGCCAAGACAAACATAAGTGCATCCAATGCATTTTCTGGATCTTTAACATCAATGACATAAGTATCTGTAAAATTAAATATTTCTTTACGAATAATCGCTACAGTATCATAGCTTTCATCCACAATTGTATAATTCCATTCAGTAAGAGTTCCATCAATATGCCATCCGTTGTAGTCAATGTTATAATGTGGATTGACGTACTCTCATCATTAAAATGACGAGATTCTCTTTCTCACAATGCGAGAAATGGAGCATCGCAAAGCTTTCAGCATGGTTCTAGACCTTGCATATAGTCTTTGCATAGCTCTTGTTTTTTGAGCATTTCCAATCCATGTGGACTGTACTTTGTATACTCATGCTACATCCAGCAGGGCTTACGCCTGAGACCTGAACTAGATGAGGGATCCTTTAAGCTAGAATCCAAAGCATGATTTCATTGTGTGTCCACATTTTTTCATTTTTAGAATCAATGTATCCTGCATCTTGACAAAGTGTGGAAAGTCAAGATGACAGGCTTTAAAATCAGGTACAGTCAATGTATCGTCAGTATGACAAATTAGAAAGGCAGAATATAAATCTCTTTGTACTTTGCATCCTTCAACCGTTTTAAATCTTTCACTTAAAGTAGGTTTGATGTATTCACCTGTATCATGGTGAAGTTGTGAAGCGCGATATTGATGAATATCTATTTCGTAATATGGAATTCCATACTGCGTAGCTTTTGATTTCAGGTCTGCCTGCATAAGACCTGGAGAACGGTTCTTGATGGAGTGTCCATAACGCTTTTTGCGTTTATATTTGCACACCATCTTCAAAGAGCCGTCTTTTTGCTTAACGGATACAGCTTTATCCTGTCTTTCGGTTTTTTTGGACTTCTTCTGCAAAGCTTTAAAGTTCATTGGTTCAAGGATGAATTCGCTTGTATTTTGAACAACTCTATTAATAAAGGTATGATGCGAAGTCTTGATATAGGCAGACTGCTTTCGATATAGAACGCGTATCTGTCGTTTCAGACGTCTACACCTTCTCGTTGTCTTCCATTTGTGTTTTCCCTTTTTGACTGTACCATTTTTATTATAGTTATCTGGATTATGCTTTCGCATAGAGGCATCTACCAGATTCTGCTTATGGCGAATCTCTTTTTCATAATTTACAGAATCTGGAGCCAGTTCTTCTAGATGAACCTCGTTGTTTGAGACTGTCGCAATTGTTGATGTTCCAAAGTCTACACCTGTACGATGTCCACCATCTTCTGATAACCTGATTCGTTTTGGTGCATCACCTCGAAGTGTGATCACTACATAATATTTGAATCCACTGTTGAATTCGATCCTCTTTAAAAATGAATAAACAACATCTTCTTTTAAATCAACAGATGAAAGGATGTTTTGGATATATTCATTCTTTGGAATACGCACTTTAAAATAGTGCTTCATAAAACAGATGGTATCCCATCTTGAAAGACGCACTCCTGTTGCAGCACATTTTTGTTTGATACAGTCAAAACTGTTATATCTTCGATAATGAAGATGACGCCCATCCTCAAAAAGAACCTTTTCTACTCCCTTATATACAGCATCCGCTTCTGCCTGTGCCTGATGAGAGTTGATGTAGTTCTTGAATTTCTTTTGTTCTTTGGATACGAACTTACACAAAGAAGTCTTCGTGAGATTATATTCTTTTTGTTTACTGCACATGATATTGGATAGCTCTTTTTTCTTCTTCTTTTCAGAAGCTGATAGTTCAGATACTTTCTTTTTAGAAAATTCAGCTTCACCATAAGCTTTGCGTGCACCCACATATTTTTTATCATGAAACAAAGCATTCAAACGGTTTGTAGCATATCGAACCAACTGATTATGCATCTGATTCGCATAGAAAAAAGACTTCGACAAAAAACGTTTCTCAGATTCACTTAGTTCCAATTGAAAACGTACTGTATACATATCGAAATCTCCTTTTTTAGAATGTATTCTACGTATATATTATATCATGGTTCACGTATAGAAACAGCTGAAAACCAGTTACATACGTCATTCATCTCATGACTAAAGTCACGAGCGTTCTGACTCTTCCCGTAAAGAAAGATAATTCTTTCGATAGACATCCAATATATTCATTATTCTTATAGATTTCAAATTTAGGAAGAAGAGTTATTACTTTTTCTAATACAGTACCCACTTCATTTCCATTTTGATCATAAATGACGAGTTTATGTCCCCAAGAAAGTTTTGGTACTATGTCAAGAAAAAGGACTCATAAAATAGATAAATTTTAAATTTTA
>URHY01000100.1 GCA_900547815.1 uncultured Solobacterium sp. | reverse complement strand
ATCTCCAAACTCAACTGCAATACATTTGTTTTAGTTTACTTATTTTCTCTTCAGTAAGCCCATACTCCTCTTCAAAAAAATCTTTATAACTAGAATACGTTTGTTCAATTGTATCAATCGACAATTGAATAAACTCTTCCCTTACATATAAAAGAGCATCACATTCTTTTCTAAGCTCTAAAGGAATATGCAAATGCTCGAATAACTCCTCATTAATTTGTTTCAAATCTACATTTGAAGACAAATATTCTTTTATGGCATCCTCTTTTTTGCAACCAAGTGCCATCATAATTAAAAATCCAGCAACACCCGTTCTATCTTTTCCAGCTGTACAATGAAAATAAACATTTCCATTATTTTCTAACAACAAATCAAACAATTTTTTATAAGCCGGATTATTAACAGGCATAATTGAATACCCTTTTTTCAAATAATCAATAATGAAATTTTTATTTTCTCTTGTCATCTTATCCTTGATAACTGAACCAAAATCAAATGAATATCCATTATCTAAATCCATCTGAATTGCGCTTATATTATAATAAGACATATCCACAGCCAATGAGTCAGGTTCGTTCAAAGCTTCTTTCTTATCTCTAAAATCAAGAATATGCTTAATATTCAACTCTTGAGACAAACATTTTAAATCTTCCCTTGATAAATCAATTAGTGGTCCTCCGCGAAAAATTTTGTTTGACTTCATTTCAAGACCATCACATGTTTTATATCCCTTTATATCCCTAAAGTTTCTAATTTTTGTCTTAAGCCTACGCTTCACCAATTCATCAAATTCATTCTGACTTAAACCAAATCCACCAATACTCGTCAAATGAATATTATGAAAGTCACTACCACCACTACACATTAAATTATATTTATTCACATATTCATGTACTTTAGGATAATCCTCAGCCTTCATACTTGGATGTGAAATCTCAATGCCATCAATTCCATAACCAACATATTTATCAATTTCATCATAATTATCATATTCACAAGGATGAGCAAGTATAGCTATACCGCCATCCTTATGAATTGCATCAATACCCTCTTTTATATCAATATAACCCATTTTTTTATCCGTTTCTAGAGTTGTTTTCGATGCAAAAAGTGCTCTATATTTATTTAAATCATTTAATTCTGGATACTTCTCAACTAACGCTTGAAACAAATGCATTTTAAAAACTATATTATTCTTCGCATATTTCTTTGCATCTGAATAAGTAATATCAAAGCCTTTATTTCTTAATTCCTCTATTAATTCATGATGATACGCATCTCTGCATGCCAATGTATGATTGCACAATTGTTCAATATGTTTTGGATCATCTTGAATCCATAATCCAACTACATGCACCTTTTTACACACATCCCAATCATAGCAACTCAGCTCTACTCCTGGTATCATATGAATTTTTCTCTTATCACATTCCATTTTTACTTTTTCTAAATGAAAAACTGTGTCATGATCTGTGATTGCAATTGTTTTAATTCCCTGTTCTAGCGCAAAATCAAGTGTTTCTTCAATTGAATGAATGCCATCACTATAATCTGTATGAACATGTAAATCTGCATACACCATAAACTCACCTTACTTTAAATCACTCTTAATAAAACATCATTTGTTGAAACAGAAGTTTCTTTTGTAGGTAAAACTTCCAAATAATCCATTGAATTAGTGACTACAACCATAACTGTTGGATCAAGACCCGCCTTTTCAATTTCATCTACATCAAATTCAATCAATAAATCACCCTTTTTTACTTGTGCATCTTTTTCCACAAATTGCTTAAAGGGCTTTCCACTTAATTTAACAGTATCAATACCAATATGAATCAATAGTTCTAAGCCATCATCTGATTTAATTCCAATCGCATGTTTTGTTTCAAACGTTGCAGAAACTGTTCCATCCACAGGAGCATAAATCTTTCCATCTGTTGGTTTAATTGCGATTCCTTCACCCAAAATACCATTTGAGAACATTGAATCACCCACTTCACTCATAGGTACAGTCAACCCTTTTACAGGTGATTCAACCTGTGAAATATGATTTTCAATATTTTTAACTGTATCTTTCTCTTCTTCAACTGGATCATCAAATCCTATGACCCAAGTCGCGATGAAACTTACTACTGCAGAAATAGCCATAGTAATCAACGCATTCTTTAAATTATTTGGTGCACCTTCACCTACCCACATAGGCAAGTTAATCAAGCTTGGTGTCATAAACGCAAATGCTTTTAATCCTGCAAAACCAGCATATAAACCACCCGCAAAAGATCCAATCATTACCGCCAACATAGGCTTTTTCAAGCGCAATGTTACACCATAAATACATGGTTCAGTAATACCTGCTAAGAAAGCTGTTAAACTAGCTGAGAAGCATGTACTTCTAAATTTTTTATTCTTCGTTTTTAAACCACAAGCCAAAGCAGCTGTTCCCTGAGAAATATTCGCTGTTAATGTTAAAGTTCTAGAAATTGGATCAAATCCTGATTGCGATAAAATTTGAATACCTGCAATCGCTAAAGGAGCATGCATACCACCTACAACAAGCCAAGGATATACAATACATACAATCGCAATTCCAAACATTCCAAACGTATTATAAGCCCATAATAATGCTTTACCTGTATAAATAGAAATCAATCCCATTGCTGGTGCTAATACGACAAATGATAAAGGTACCATAATCAATAAAACCAATAATGGAGTCAACATTCCTTTTAACACTTCTGGAATAACACGATTCAATGTTTTTTCTAAACGACTCATCACAAAAACAATTAAAATAGATGGAATCAATGATGAAGTATATGGCATTCCATAAACTGGTAATGCACCAAACATTTGTCCAATAAATTTAGGATCCACTGCTGAAACAATACTATTCCAATTCGGATGAACTAAAATACAACCTAATAAAGCAGCTAAGAATACATTACATTTAAAATGTTTTGCAGCTGCAATTGCCGTAAATACCGGTAAGAACATAAAACCTGCATCAAACGCAAAGTTAAAGATATAGTATGTCATTGATGTTTCTGCATTTGCCCAACCCATCATTGAAATAACCAACAATATACATTTACCAAGTCCTGTACCAACCAAAATAGGAATTAATGGTCCTATACAACCAATAATAGCTCCGAAAATAGATCTAACGATTCCTTTTTTACCTTCTTTTTCATTATTGCTCGAATCGTCCGTATCTGAGATATTTGCCAACTTACAAATATCCAAATACACATCATGAACATGTGTACCAATTACAACTTGATATTGTCCTGCTTTTTTGATTAAAGATAAAACACCATCGATACCTTCAATTCTTGCATCATCCGCTCTACTTTCATCCCTTAAAGTAAAACGAAGGCGCGTCATACAATGTTGTAATGCTACAATATTCTCCTTTCCTCCTACCGATTGAATAATCTCTTTTGCTAGTTTTTCGTATTTCATAAACTCTCCTCCATTCTACGTAAAAAACCACAAACGAGAAGGTTTGGCCAACTTAATGTAACCACCCAACCAATATACTAAAATCATTTCTTACTAATGATTTTTGCAACATGAATAGTTAAATATAATACTTCCTCATCACTCAATACATATGAATAAACTTTCTGAATATAATTTTGCATTTTAGAAACACATAAATATGGCTCTACATATTTTTCTTTCATAATCTCCAATAAATCATTGTCCAATGACTCATTCGAAGAAGCACTCTGATTCTTAAATAATCGCACTGCAAAAAACCGTAGATGCGTAATAAAACGATTATATGCTAATGAATCAAGATCAAATTCCATGTGGAAATAATCTTTCACTATATCTGTTAATGAACGAATAAAATCAGTAATGCCATAGATTTCCTCTACATTCCTATTCATTTCACTACTTATAATATGAAATGCTAAAAAAGCAGCCTCATCATTTTGCATGCGAATACCATATTTTTCTTCTATTAAATCCAATGCATACAATCCCAACTTATATTCTTTAGGATAAAAAGTTTTAACTTCATATAATAAATGATTCTTCAAAATCAATTTATCTTTATATCTTTCGATACTCGTATGAATATGATCCGTTAAAGAAATATAAAGAGAATCATCTATTTTCAATTCCTCTCTAGCCTTCTCTATAACCTTACTAGAAATTTCCATATATTCTAAAGGAATATCCTTCAACATATTCAAATACTTATCTTTAGAATTTTTAATATTTAATACATAAGTTTTTATAACACGATCACCATCAATGTCCTGACCTGTCCTTTTGCCATAAGCAATCCCTTTACCCATGACAATAACTTCTTCTTTTCTATCATTTAATGTGATAACTGCATTATTATTTAAAATTTTCTTAATTTTCATAATCCACAATCTCCTTAAGCTAAAACAAAATAAAAACCTGTCCAGAAAAATTCTGTAAACAGGTTTAGTGTTGCCAACAAATACTGCAATAACTATCCATAAATTACAAGTCAAGAATATATTTAATCTTCACTTATAAGATAACATATATCAGCACTATTTGCAAACGCTTTCACGCTCTTGATGACCGCAATAGAAGAAATAACAAAAAAATAACCCAATTCAATAATGTAAAATTCAACAAACATTTAAAAGCATTTTCTGATTTGTAAATCATATTATTATCTCTCTTTCTTCTTGTCCGGTACGAACTCTACAATATCGTCCAATTGACAATCTAAAGAAGTACACAGCTTCTCCAAAACAGTTACCTTTACATCCTCATTTTTTCCAAGTTTTGCCATTGCATTTGTAGTAATACCTGCAAGATGAGTAAGTTCTGTTTTTGTCATATTCTTATCAATCAACATTTTCCAAAGCTTATTGAACTAACACACTCTAACGAGTGTGGGCTTTTTTTTATATAGCCTAGTTCT
>URHY01000099.1 GCA_900547815.1 uncultured Solobacterium sp. | reverse complement strand
GCACATTTTTTGTGTTCTCCTCAAAGCCGTCATTTCTTAACTTAATGACATTGGCGTTATACCTCTTTCATAATTCGATCAATAGTTTCTACAACTTGACTTGTATTTTTACCATCCGTATATACCATATACTTCATTTGAAAATAAGATAATTTATCATAATCATAATCTTCAAATTTCAAGGCTTCTATCAATTGATTCTCATCTGTACATATCGGACCAGGAAAATCACTAAAGTCTATGTTCAATCCTATATTTTGTTTGTATTCATCAATATCCGGAATATAGCTGATCATTGGTTTATTTAACAAAGAGTAATCGAATATTACACTCGAATAATCTGATATCAAACAATCACTAACTTGCATCAATGTATATAAATCTTCCTTATTCATATTGATTCCACCCTTGCACTGAATATCTCCAAGTAATGGATGAAATTTATATAGAACAACATAATCCTTTATTTTTGTGAAATCAAAAGACTGGATTTTAAAACCATCAATGATATTTCCTCTAAAAGTAGGTGCATATAAACATAGCTTTTTATCCTTCAATTCTGGATATTTCAAAAAGAACTCATCTCTTTCATTTCTATTTAATAAAGTATCAATTCTTGGCATTCCCGTTACTAAAACTTGATCTTTTTCTACATTAAAAGCTTTGGAATAAGGTTCTTTCCAATATTCCGCGCCACATAAAACATAGTCATAATTTCGTATAGGATATTGCCTTTTGATTTGATTACCAAATTTTTTCACGGCTCCACACGCATGCCAAACTTGTAGTACTTTGACATTGGTTGGTTTCATATGACTAATCACATAGTTGTTGTCGTTTAAAATCACAAGACTTGATTTTTTTATTTCAACTAACTGTTTTAAACAATTCAAGAAATATTTAAAATCACCCCATAGATTTTTTTCAAACTTTAATAATATATAATGAATATCATACTTATTCTCGTGACGTAATTGCTTATCGATGAGTTGAAAATCACCTGACAATTCACTTTGAGTTAAACTAATGAAAGTAATTCGATTCTTTTTTGGGTAAATATAAAAAGTTAAAATATCTACGATTTTCAAAGCGATATTTAAGATTATCTTACTGAATCCCATTTTATTGCACCGCCTTATATAAGATATCTACTACTCTTTTAGATGCATTGCCATCTTCATGATTATTAAAATATTGATTAAACTCATTCAATTTAGAATAGTCATACACTTCATTTTTAATATCATGCAACATGGATTCTTCATCCATATAAATTTCACCAGGAATATCCTTGTGAATATCTAAATAGAATCCTCTTAAATCTGTCGCATATTCTTTTAAATCATACATATAGAAATAGATAGGTCTTTTCAATATCGCATAATCAAAGAAGACACTTGAATAATCCGTAATCAATACATCACTAATCACATACAATTCATTGATTTCTGCTTGAGCAGGAATGGAATACAAGAATCCATCTAATTCTGGATCGTCTTTAAATGTATTAATAATTAAATAGTGTGGTTTAAATACAACGATTGTATCTTTACCTAAAACTTCTTTCCATTTTCTAAAGTTTGCCTTCAATTCAAAAGTATATCCTGCAGAAACATAGGAATTATCTCTCCATGTCGGTGCATACAATACAATTTTTTTATCCATAGGCAACTGATATTTGTTTTTTATCGCATTGCATTCTTCTTTTGTGGCATTTGAAATAAAATCATTTCTAGGATAACCTGTTTCAATCAATCTTTCTCTATTGATTTGAAAAGATGTTTGAAACACACGCGTACAAAATGCATTTGGACTAATCATATAATTGTATCTTGCGACATCTACATCGTATGAATGACACATCTGCTCATAACTAACACCTGAGCGATAAAATGTAGTATCTTCACTCACATCAATATCATGAGCTAATCGTTTTAATGGTGTTCCATGCCAAGTCTGTAAATAAACTTGATTTTCCTTTTTAAAAATATATGTAGGAAGTTTACAATTCACAACCCAAAGCTTCGCTTTAGATAAGTAATAAAAATAAGGAATGCTGAAATATTCTTTTATTTCAGCTCCCTCAATATGCAATTTTTTGTCTTTGTGATTCTTGATAAACCAAATAAAACGATATCCATCAAATCTTGGATCTTGTTTCATCTGTTCATAAATAGCTTTAGGATTATCTGAATAGCCACGACCATGAAAAGATATAAATATAACAAGTTTTTCATCCACTTTAAATAGTCGATACGTTAATTTATATGCCAAACGAATACACTTTCCTGCAAACTTTTTAATCGGTCTTAAAAGTTTTATAAGCATGGCTACCCCCTCCTTTTTTTATTTAAATACTTCTTCTACAATATGCTTTGATGCATTTCCATCGTCATAACAACAGAAACGTTTATAGAATTCTTCATAACGTTCCTTATATTCTTCACTGATTTGATTAATATTTAAAATTGCGTTCACAACTTCTTCACTTGTATATAATAGTGGACCTGGTACTTCTGTATTCATATCAATATAGAATCCGCGTAACTGGTTCTTATATTTTTCAATATCATATGTATAGAAAAGCACTGGTCGTTTCAAGTTCGCAAAGTCAAAGAATACACTTGAGTAATCCGTGATACAAATATCACTAATCAAATAGATTTCACTGATATCATCATATTTGCTTAAATTATATACAAAGCCTTCAAGACCTGTTGTATCAATGTTATCTGCGATATAGTGGTGTGTTCTTAATAAAACAACATATTCATCCGATAATTTTTCCATCATTAACTTTAAATCTAGAGCCAATGTGAATTTATATTCCCCTTTTCCATAATGCTCATCATCACGCCATGTTGGTGCATATAAAATCGTTTTCTTATCTTCTGGAATACCAAGTTTTTTTCTTAAGTCTTTGGCAATTTGATCTTTGTTTGGCCAATATAAAATGTCATTTCTTGGATATCCATATTCAAGCATCTTACCTTCATACATAAAACAGCTTCTAAATGTTTTCGTACTAAACGGATTGGCACTTACTAAATAGTCCCATTCTTGTCTTTGTCGATAGAATTGCTGCTTATATTTTGGAGATGCCGAAGTTACTTCTTCTTGATCGAATACAAGGCGTTTTAATGGTGTACCATGCCAAGTTTCAACAAATACTTGTCCTTCTCTTTTGCGATACCATAATGGTTGTCTAACATTAAATACAAAATATTTACTTACAGCTAAATAATAGGCATACTTAAAAGAAAAACGTTTTACAACTTCTGCTCCATAAGGAACTTCATGCCCATCATTCAATGCCCATACACATTTATATTTGCCTGGATAATTCTTGGCAATATATTCATATATATATTTAGGGCTGTCTGAGTAATTTTTAGCCATAAATGTTTCAAATAAAATTGTGTTTTCTTGAATTGGTTTCTTAGAATAAACATGATAGTAAGCAAGTTTAAATAAAACATTCTTATTTTTAAAGATTCTAAAAAACTTTTTAATTCCTAATTTTCTTCGAACACAACTTTGGACACCTTTTAAATCACGATTTTGTAGAAAAGCTACCATTTTTTTAGAATTACGTTTATATCGATTCATAACTTCTGGACGAATGCCATCGATAGTTTTTGCGATTCGTTCGAAATATTCAGTACGCCATAGATCATCTTGGCTACGACGGATTCGTTTAGACATTTTAGATACAAAGTAAGATACAATCTTACGATCTAAACAGTAACGCACAACGCCATCTTCTCTTAGAAGTGTACGAGTATGTTCAATTGCTTCACATCTTTCGTTAAAACGATTCTCATTTTCTTCCTGACTCAATGCAGGTTCATTGATAGGATCATTATGTTTACGTTTAACATAGATAGCATCTTCTACTTGTAATGCTGATGAAAGTTTTTCTAATAATGGACACATGAATGTCATATCGCAATAGTATCTAAAGTTCTCATTAAACTTTAAGTTATTACGAACAACAAAACCACGGTTATATAAATTACCTAACACAGTAAATGTACGAATTCCTTTTCGATTGTCCATTGTATAAAAAATAGCTTGAGCTTGTTGTGTATCTTTTTCATATGATGCAAATGAAATAAAATCTGAAAGTCGATTTAAACGTTTTTGTTCTTTTTCTTCCAAATCTTCTTCATCCATTTCTTTATTTTCTATCTTATGAAGATAATTTGCCTTGTTATTCCAAGTATGATTGATTGTTCCATAAACCATATCTACATCATGATCAATTGCTTTAATCATATTTTGTAAAGTATCTTCTAAAACATAGTCATCACTATCTAAAAAGTAAAGATAAGCTCCTTTAGCTTCTTGAATACCAACATTTCGACATGCAGCTACTCCTGTTACTCCTTCAGGTAATGTGTATACTTTCATATCAAAAATAGAATTATATTGTTCTAATAAATCATCGATGTCTTCAGTTGGATGATCTAAAACGACAATCAATTCAAAATCTTTAAATGTACTTTGTGCTAAATTTTGTAGACATTCTTTAAAATAATGTTTGTACTTAAAAAAAGGAAGGATAATACTAATAGTATGCATATTAACCCTTCAATTCCTCTTTTAATTGTGTTGTACTAATACCTTCCGTTCTCGGTAAATATACAACTTCACAATAATCCTTTAAGAAATCAAATTTTCCCTTCCAATCATCGCCCATAACAAACACATCTACATTGTATTTCTTTACATCTTCAATTTTTTGTTCCCAACTAGTTTCTGGAATCACCTTGTCTACATATTTAATTGCTTCTACAATTTTCATACGATCTGTGTCTTTAATTTTACACACTTTATTTTTACCCAAATTAAACTCATCACTACTTACCGCAACAATCAAATAATCCCCTAATTCTTTTGCACGGCGTAATAAATTTAAATGACCTACATGAAATAAATCAAAAGTTCCATATGTTATTACTGTTTTCATGAGTATAAACCTCCCTATATAAACACTGTAATTGTAAACTATTTTTGATAAATTGAAAAGGAGTCCATAAACTCCTAGTGATTACGCATGAAATAATCTTCAAAATTTCGTGATTTAAGATTATTTATTT
>URHY01000098.1 GCA_900547815.1 uncultured Solobacterium sp. | reverse complement strand
CATAAGTGATAAAACGCAAAATTATAGCAAAGTCACCAAATTGCTAGTTAAGCCATTATAATTTAAAAATTGTTGAGCAATACTTTTGAAAAATTGAAATGAATATGCGATAGTATAGTCACAAGAGGAAATAGTATATTTCAAGAGGAGGATTATTTATGAAATATAGATGCTTAATTTGTGGACACATTTATGACGAGGAAAAAGAAGGCGTAAAATTCGCTGATCTTCCTGCAGATTGGAAATGTCCAACTTGTAAACAACCAAAAGAAAAATTTGTTCCAGTAGAAGACGAAATGACTTGGGCTGCTGAACACGTAGTAGGAGTCGCAAAAGATGTTGATGAAGACATTAAAAACGACTTACGTGCTAACTTCGAAGGTGAATGCTCAGAAGTAGGTATGTACTTGGCAATGGCAAGAGTTGCTCACAGAGAAGGATATCCAGAAGTTGGATTGTATTATGAAAAAGCAGCTTGGGAAGAAGCAGAACATGCTGCAAAATTTGCTGAATTATTAGGTGAAGTTGTTACAGATTCAACTAAGAAAAACCTTGAAATGCGTGTGGAAGCAGAAAATGGTGCTACTGCAGGTAAAGTTGATTTAGCTACTCGTGCTAAAAAAGCAAATTTAGATGCGATTCATGATACAGTGCACGAAATGGCTCGTGATGAAGCTCGTCATGGTAAGGCATTCGCTGGATTATTAAAACGTTATTTTGGTGAATAATGCATTTAGAAGCTTCTGAATCAATCGGAAGCTTTTTTTCTTGTTTTCGTGTATAATGAGTTGTGTCTTAACGAATATGTATAGAAAGAAGGATCAAGATGATTGGTAAGAATAGTCCATGTTGGTGTGGTTCTGGTAAAAAATATAAACATTGTCATGAAGAATGGGACAATACAATTAATGTATTAAAACTACAGGGTAAAATAGTTCCTAGTCATAATTTAATCAAGTCGGAAGAAGATATTAAATGGATCAAGAAAGCGGCTAAAATCAATAATGCCGTACTTGATTTAGTTGGAGAAAAAATTTGTGCAGGTATGACGACAGAAGATATCGATAAATTAGTATATGATTATACAACAAGCCATGGTGGAATTCCTGCATGTTTAGGTTATGAAGGATTTCCTAAGAGTGTTTGTACATCAATTAATAATGAAATTTGTCATGGTATTCCAAGTGAAAAAGTCGTATTAAAAGATGGTGATATTATCAATGTAGATTGCACAACGATTGTACATAAACATTTTGCGGATGCATCTAGAATGTTCTGTATTGGTAATGTAAGTGAAGAGGCAAAACGCTTGGTTGATGTAACTAAAGAATGTCTAGAAATTGGTAAAGAAGCTGTGCGTCCTTGGGGATATATTGGAGATATTGGTGCTGCTATTCAAGAACATGCCCATAAAAATGGTTACAGTGTAGTTGTAGATTTTTGTGGACACGGTGTAGGGAATGCCTTCCATGAAGATCCATATGTACATCATGTGGGAATTCGTAATACAGGTATGGTTATTGCACCAGGTATGGTCTTCACAATTGAGCCTATGATCAATCAAGGAACTCGTGATTTATACATTGATAAAGATAATGGTTGGACATCTTATACAAAAGATGGAAAGTTATCGGCACAATGGGAAAATACAATTCTAGTTACAGAAAAAGGAATTGAAGTATTAGCTTGGTAAGAAGTCAATAAAATGACTTCTTTTTTGATGAGGGTAAAAAGGGAATATGCAAAAGAGTATGATTGAGGGGAATACTTTAAAACTCATTTTGAATTTTAGTATTCCATTGTTATTAGGAAATTTATTTCAACAATTTTATAACGTTGTGGATGCAGCTATTGTTGGACAAACATTAGGTTCGAAAGCATTGGCTGCTGTAGGTGCAAGTAGTAGTGTACAATTTTTGATTCTAGGATTTTGTATGGGAATATGCCAAGGCTTCGCAATCATGGTTTCACAAAGTTATGGTGCCAAAAAACTAGATGAAATGCAGACTTATATTTATGCAGGGGCTGTATGGACGGCCATTACAGCGTTTGTGATATCTATATTAGTGGTTGTTTTTTGTGCAGACATTCTTCATATATTACAAGTGAATGACGAAATCTTTCATGATGCCTATGCCTATTTAGTCGTCATATTTGCAGGAATACCATTCACATTGCTCTATAATTATTTATCAGCTATATTAAGAGCTATTGGAGATTCGAAAACACCATTTTTCTTTCTAGCTTTTTCAGCTGTTTTAAATATTGGTTTAGATTTTTTTTGTATTCTTGTTTTGAAATGGGGATGTGCAGGAGCTGCCATCGCAACCATTTTTGCCCAAGCTGTAAGTGGTATTTTGTGCTTACTATTGATTGCATTTAAAGTCAATGTTTTACATGTTCCTAAATCAAGTCGTTATATGGATAAGAAACATTCGATAAAATTATTGGCAATGGGAGTTCCTATGGGATTACAATTTTCAATTACAGCCATTGGTTCTATGGTCATGCAATCAGCGAATAATGCGTTAGGAACCATTTATGTTTCGGGCTTCACGGCAGGTATGCGTATTAAATCATTGATGATGTGTCCGTTTGATGCATTGGGTGCAGCTGTTTCTACATTCCTTTCCCAAAACTATGGAGCTTGCAAGTTAGAACGAATCCATGATGGATATCGTAAAGGCGTAATGGTGAGTATTTTATATGGTGTATTCGCATGTGTCGTAATGGTTTTCTTTGGAAGAATTCTTAGTATGATGTTTGTGAGTGCAAATGAATCACAAGTGTTAAATGTGAGTGCTTTATACTTAAGAAGAATGGGCTATTTCTATCCTGTACTAGGAATTTTGATCACAACAAGAATGTCCGTTCAAGGCCTTGGCTATTCTGCAAGAGCCATGCTTGCAGGCTTTGTAGAAATGATTGCACGTTGCATCGTAGCATTATGTTTTGTACCTATTTTCAAATATAATGCGATTACATGGGCCGATCAAACTGCATGGGTTGCAGCTACACTGGTATTGATTCCATTATGGATCAGTACAATACGTACAGTTCAAAAGAAAATGTGTTGAATTAGAAGTCTAACGACTTCTTTTTTTGACTTTTAATGTCTTTTTCACATACATCTGATTTAATTAAGGAAAGAGATCATTAAAAATATGATTGACACCAAATGTGACACCAAATATAATGGAGGTGAAAAGATGTCTTCTTGGGATAAGCTGTTAAAAAGATTTTTAGAATTGGATCATGATATTCGTTTTGAAGAGATAGTTAAAGTGATGAAAGAATATGGATATGAGATCAAACAACCTAAAGGTGGATCGAGTCATTATTCATTTGTCAAATCTGGATGTAGTCGTATTGTGATTCCAAGACATAAACCTATAAAAAAGGTGTAAAAATGATTAAAAAAGTGATAGAAGAGGAGATGAAGGAATATGAATCAAGAACTCAACTACTACATGAATCTATCGTATCGTATGGAGATTGTTGAAGATAAAGATGAAGGCGGATATGTATTATCTTATCCAGATCTTCCTGGGTGTATGACATGTTCAGATTCATTAGATGACTTGTTAGAATTTGCCAAAGACGCAAAAGAAACATGGATTTTAGGTATGTTAGAAGATGGAAAAGAGATTCCACTTCCTAGTGATCTACAATCGTATTCCGGACAATTTAAATTGAGAATTCCCAAAAGCCTTCATAGATCCTTATCAATACATGCTAAAGAAGAGGGTATCAGTATGAATCAATATTGTTTATATCTTCTCGCAAAAAATGATGCGGAATATAAAAAAGAAAGACGTTGATTGTCTTTCTTAAATATAATGAATTTCAACTCCACCAAAATGAACACGACCTGTGATATTTAATGTAGGATAGCCACTTGATGATGGCTGTCCTTTTTCATCAACTCCACCAAAGAAGGCACGAATATGACTTTGTACATTCCATTCTTTAGGTACATAGAGTTCAATGCCTGT
Organism: uncultured Solobacterium sp.; assembly: GCA_900547815.1. Classification (GTDB taxonomy): domain Bacteria; phylum Bacillota_I; class Bacilli_A; order Erysipelotrichales; family Erysipelotrichaceae; genus Holdemanella. The sequence continues at coordinate 1,141 of URHY01000098.1, read as the reverse complement.
AAAGTTTCCATCAATTTCAATCGTAGCTTGATTTTGAATGGTAGCCTGATCAAAATAAATCTTCAATCCTGAAAACTTTGAATCAATGGTCACATATTGTAAATCATTGGTTTGAATATATTGAACTTTTTCACCAAAACTAGAAGTAATATTGATGATAGAATTTGTTGAGTATTCTACATTTTCTGTATCGTCATCACCAAAATTGATTTCAATTTGTTTGTTGACTTTAATATGGCTTTTTTCAGGATGGAAAATACTAGTTAATCCCCAAGCTAAAAGCCAAGTTCCAACCATTAATAACCAGAATGAAATATCTTCAAAACCTAAATCTTTTCTGAATAAATAGAAAATAATCACAATCCCAAATAAGGGACTGTAGAAACTTCTTTCTTTGATTCCATCGATAATAACGGAAAGACAGATTAGAGTTCCAATAATTTTCCATAGACTGAATGTAAATGGCAGAAAACCAAATAGATTTCCAAAAATTAAAATGGCACCTAGAATACAAATTATGCCCCAAAACCAATTTCTTTTCATAAATGATTCCTTCTTTCTTTTAATACTTTGTAGTACATTCTCGATACATAGACTTGTTTATGACTATTTTGAAAAGTAATGAGATGACTCGATACAGAATGCGATAGAGAATAAATTTTTTGAATATTCACTATTGTGGATTTAGAGATTCTTAAAAAGGAGTTCGTCAATATATTTTCTAATTCATACAACTTCTGTGTCGTAGAAAACATATCATTGGCTGTGTGTGCATAGACCGTTCCATTATCACTTTCAAAGAATAGAATCGCATCTAAATCCAGATAATATTCTGTATCTTGTTTAAAGAATTGTATACTCGGCTTTGATTTAAAATTAGATATCAATTGTTTCAATTCCTCAGTATATTCTTTAGTACGTATGACAATTTCATCTTCTTTTAGTGAATCATCAATTTCTAGTTTTACTTTCATGGCCTTATTATTTCATATGAATATTTAAAAGTATAGTCTTGAAAAGTAAGTGGTTAAAATAGAAGGCTAAGTGGTTAAGAACAAGAAGCGAAAATTCACTTCTTTAGTGGTCTGTATAATACATTAGAAAATTAATACATCAATGTTGATAAAAAACACCAATCGAA
>URHY01000097.1 GCA_900547815.1 uncultured Solobacterium sp. | reverse complement strand
AAATCCCTATGACTTTTAAAGGTTGATTTATCCCTATCTAGTTTTATATATTCAACAAAAGTGGTAATTACTCAAACAAAATGAGTTTTACCACCTTCTTTTTTTTTGGAAAGATTGAAACAATAATTGTTTTAATATCTCATACATAATTAGGCTGTTTTCACCTCTAACTTACATTTTATGTTCGTATAAGATGAAATCCAACAAAATTAAATGACCTATGGCTTAAATTGAATTTTGAAGATAAAGTCTTCTCCTTCAATCGCTTCATATTTCATTTTATAGTTATCTAATAGATTACGAACAATATATAATCCTAGACCATTCCCTTTTGGTTGAGTTGGATCTTGTTTGTTTTGAATATAGAAATAGTCTTGTTCGATTCCAATTTGAATCATACCCTTTTCATACGTATAGTTGATCGCATTACTAATTAAGTTAGATAAAATGATATTTAGAGCCGTCTTACCAATATACATTGTTTCATCTTTTACATCATTTTGAATTCTTAATTCCTTTTGGTGAATCAATACACCATATTTTTGAAGTACACGACTTAATTCATTCTTTATACAAACAATTTCTTCATCGTCTTTTAGATTTTCAATGGAATATACCGATAAAATTTGTTGGATACTCTTCGTTAAGTGATCGACTAAATCAATACAATCATCAATATAAACATCTCTATTTTTATATTTACCCACATTGTATTTCATATTTTCTAAGATGATCTTAAGACTTGCCAAAGGCGTTTTTAATTCGTGACTGGCCCCTTTAAAGAAATCGTATTTGATTTTTTCTAATCTTAAAATCTCTTTATTTTTAAATTCTAAATTGGAAATAGAATCTAGAAGTGTTTCATACAAATCATTAATTTGTGCCTTCAATTGACCAATCTCATCATTCGAATCAATTGCTAGACGAGCCTTCTTATCTAATGCCATCATTTGATCTGTTACACTCTTGATTTCAACCACATAATTTTTAATGGATTTGGCATACACAAAAGAGACAATGGCCGAAAAGCATAGGGATATGATTAATGAGTAAGGAAGAAATTGTAAACTTAGATTTTTGGCTTGGCTTTGCATGTCTGCCGTTGAAACAAATTGGAGGCGAATGGTCTTTCCTGTATCCAGCTTTAATTGTCTTTCTTCAATAATTAACGAGTTATTAGAACTCTTTAAGTCGACATTTAAATTATTCTTGATTTCTACTTCATTCGATGAAGTATTCTTTTTAATAAACGCTTTGATTTCATTGGTATTGGAATAGAAATCTAAAGCTTGTTCAATATAGTCTTCAGATTTGCCATTTAAGTTTTCTGTAATTTCATTGGCCTTAGTATCGATTTCTTCTTTTCTTACATCCAAATAGGTTCTTGGAAAAATCAAATATACAAAGAGATGGATAAATAAGACAATAATAGCGATGACACTGAATGTTTGTATGCATATTTTAGGAAATATCTTTAAGTTTTTCATGATTTCTCCAATTTGTAGCCCACATTACGAATGGTCGTAATACAATCTAAGCCTAGTTTTTTACGTAATTCTTTAATATATACATCAATAACTCGATCATAAGGAACTTCTTCACTATCTTTCCAAACATGATCTAATATTTGTGCTCTAGTTAAGGCAATCCCTGCATTATCTAAAAGATATTTTAATATCTCTAGTTCTTTGGCATTGATATCAATCGTTTTACCATCTATTTTCGCCGTATAGCTTTTGAAGTTCACACAAACATTTTTATATGCAAAAATATCCTGTTTCTGTAAAAGCGCATCAATACGAGCTTTTAATACGGGTAGTGAAAATGGTTTTTCAATATAGCCATCGGCCAAGTTTGTATAGGCATCAATTTTGAATTCTTCGTTGCTGAAAGCCGTTAAGATTAAAACGGGTAAATCACTTTCTTTACGAATTTCTTTTAATACATCCAATCCATTGATATATGGAATTTGAATATCCAATATCACCAAATGAATATTTGTATTAAACTTTTCCAATGCCTCTTTACCATCTTTTGCCTGGATAATACTATATCCAGACTCCGATAGAAATTCACTTAATCCTTCGCGAATCAGTGTATCATCTTCCACTACCAATATTTTCATCATTTTTCCTCATTCATTAATTCTTTACAGTTCTTGTTTAACAAGTGTGTGGTGGCCACAACAAGTGCGACTAACATTACAATTGACATGAATATAATAACATACACCATATATTTTGGTTCAACAGTTGCATCAATATGCGTCAACATCTTATTAAAGCCATCTACTTCAGCTCCACCGCCAAGTTGATTTGAGGCAGATTCTTTTGCGATTTGTTTGGCAACACCAGTGCTTACTTGATTCAATACTTTTGTTCCTAGACCTGATGCAGTTTTACTAGCGATAAAGTACGCAAAGATATAGGCTGGAATGGTTACCATACATAGTTCTAGAACAAACTGAATAAAAATCTTCGTTTTAGAAATACCTAAAGCCATTAAGATTGCGATTTCTTTTCTTCGTGCATTCATCCACATGAGCAACAATAAAGTAACAACGATACCCGCAAAGATCAAAGATCCAATAAACATTTTATTTGCGACACTATACATACCACTTATTGATTTTTGTAGAGCCGGATAATTGGATGTACTTTTTACCAGTACATACTCATTCCAGTTGATATCTAATTTTCCTAGATTTTTAATAACTTGATCCAAATCTTTATTTCCCTTCACAAAGAATGTGGCATCTTGATATACAGCTGTTTTTTCTGTATTGCCATAGACTTTGGCTGCCGTATCTAAATCTGTGATTAGATTGTTTTCATATAATTCTTGTGCTGCTGTAACACCACCCTGATTATGACCATCAAATAAACCCTTAATGGTTACTTCTACTGTTTCGTCAGCACCCTTTTCATTATCTGCATCATAGATATTTGAACGGAGTAATAGTTTATCTCCCACTTTTAAATGATTCTTTGCCGCTAAATCTTTATGCATCAAAATTTGATGTTTATCATTACTGTTTAGATGTTGACCCTTTACTAATTTATAGGCACCCGATACAAATTTTGTCTCCTTTTTCGATTCATTGACTCCTGTAAGCATCACTGTCGATTTAAATTTGGAAAGACGCTCTTCATTTTCATTTGAAGTTAAAATAATATCATGATCGACTAAGTCAGCTACACTATTGATTCTTTTCACGTATGAATCAATGTCTTTAGAAGCACAAATCTTTTCAATATCTTTACCCTTAACATTGCCTGCACCTCTAGGCGTGCCAAAATTGACTTGACGATTAATTTCCATTGTAAAACTATTGGTAATCGAGCCTAATGATGTATTGGACGCTTTGTTTGTCGCATCTTTAATAGATAGTCCGACTAAACAAAGGCTTGACATAATTAGAACAACAAGAAATAGAATCATTGACTTCACACTTTTTCGAGTTACATATTTAAATGCATTCTTAAACATTCTATTCCCCCCTCTTCTTTAACTTTTTATCTTTTAATTCATAGACAACATCAGCAGCATCCGCTACCTCTTTACTATGTGTCACAACAATCACACACTTATTTCTTTCTTTAGCACGAGCCTTTAAGATATCAATAATTTCACTAGCCGTATCGCTATCTAGATTTCCCGTTGGTTCATCTGCCAAGATAATAGGTGCACTGCTTGTAAGGGCACGGGCAATCGCAACTCTTTGTTGCTGCCCTCCCGATAGTTTCATTACACTACGGTTGATTTGGGATTGTTCAAGTCCTAAATCTAAAAGAATGGAAGGCGAAGCTTTAGAATTGACTAAGCGTACATTTTCTAATGGTGTTAAATAATCAATCAAATTGTAATTTTGAAACACAAGACAAATATGATTCTTACGATGATTTGTATATCCCGTTTTTGAAATATCTTCTCCTTCAAATAAAATTTCACCAGAGTCTGGCTCATCAAGTCCAGCTAATAAAGATAATAAGGTTGATTTACCAGCTCCTGATTTTCCAATAATCGCATAGAACTTTCCGCACTCAAAGTTTTGATTCACTTCAAATAAAATATGTTCTAATTTTGTGTAACCATACGTTACATCTTTTATTTCTAATATACTCATTATTTATTTCTCCTAACTTAATTTTGATAATATTTCCCTTGGCTTTTTGATCATGATCATAAGACTTGCAATTAGTACAGAAACGATAATAATACTCATCAGCAAGCCATAACTTAATGTGAAGCATAACGCATTATGTTTGATTACACTATAAGCACATAGAATGATTCCTGATGGAATCGATATAAATACAAGTTCGAATATAAATTGGATGATGATTTCCACCTTACTTTTACCTATAGACAACAAGATACCAATTTCATGGATGCGATCTCTTAGCCATAGAACTAAGACTAAAGATAAGACAACAAGTCCACACACAATGATAGAACAAGATAGAATCTGAATCATGTGATTCATACTTTGTATAGATTCTAAAGACGATTGATAGGCATTTTTATCTTTAGACACAACATATTCACTTGATGGATATAAGGATCGAACTTGTTTTAAACGATTTGATTCTATAGTCAATTTAGTAACCATCTTAGTATCCAGAGAATTATAATCCACAAACATAGTATTCTCACTTAAATCGGAAGATAAACCTGTATAGGTTTCATGTTTCTTACCTACAAAGATGCCTTTAATGGTATAAGTATGAGAATTCAAAATTATTGTATCCCCTACTTTTAAATGATTCTTCTTAGCTAAATCCGAATGAATAAGAATAGAGTTTCTATCCTTAGAATCAATATTTTTTCCGGAAGTTAAAGTAAACACTCCACTACGAAATAAAACATTTTTTGAAGTGTTATTAGTTCCAATTACTGAAACCACATTCTTATATTCTTCAGGCAATGAATCCAGTGTTACACCCTTCTTAATAGAAACAACCTTCGCTTCTTTTAATTTAGATACAAATTCATATTCATACACAGAATTTTCAAAAGATGTATGTTCAAATTCAGAACCATCCTTTTTTTGTACTACAATCGAACTATGACTTGCAGAATATAAAGACCGTTCTAATTGTGCGTTGTATGAAAGTATACTCAAACATTCATAAAGACTGATCAGGATAACCATAAGTATCAAAAACAAGATACCCGTTCTTACTTTTTTTCTTGTGATATATGCGTAAGCATTATGTATCAAAACAACCAACTCCTTATCCGACACTATATTAGCAATCATTTATGAAATGTGTATGAAATGAAGTTATGAATTTTAAAAAATTAACCCCAACTTAATACGTATAATACAGATACAGAAAGACTACTGGATAAAGTAGTTCCTCTGAATTTATCTAATGTAAAGACACCAGTTTAATCCTTGGAGTGGGTGAACTAGTGTCTTTTACATTTTTCTATAATAATCAATGCGATTTTTAGTCATTTCACTAAAGCCAAGAGTCTATGGCAACATCAATATATAGATAAATATACATAAAACACGTCATCCTAAAAAATCTGAATCTTTGAGAACTCAAGATGTCATCTTTTTTATTCCAAGGGTAGGCGTTACTACATCCAGTAGCCAATTTCTATTATAAAAATCCAATGTGAAAATATTTTGTATTACAATAGTTCCTATTTAATCTAAAATGTCTTGTTTTCGTTAGATTAGATAAGGTTAGTCTTGACTTTTATATATATCCCGTTTTCGACAGTTATATAACGCAACAATGAGCGCAAACCTTTAGTTTAAA
>URHY01000096.1 GCA_900547815.1 uncultured Solobacterium sp. | reverse complement strand
CCCTATAATTTTTGAAGCCAACTTTTAGTCGACCCTATCTAATTGCGGATTACCTTTATTCCTGTATTTGTCGCATGTTTGTTTGGGCCAGAAGCTATTCAAGCATTTGTTGATATGTTGCCGGCTTGGGCTACTCATGGATTATCCGCAGCAGGAAATATTCTACCTGCATTAGGATTTGCAATTACGATGATTGTTATTGGAAAGAAACAATATATTCCATTATTTGTTGCAGGATTTTTCTTAGTTGCTTATTCGGGAATAAGTACGATCGGTGTATCTATTTTTGGTGCATGTTTAGTACTAATGTTTATGCAGCTTAAAAAGGATAACTCAACGCAAACAGAAGTAGTAGAAGAGAGTGGAGGTTTAGAATAATGGCAGAAAATAAAAATGCACAACAAACAAGTTTAATAACTAAAAAAGATGTGCGTAAATCATTTATATTATGGCATGCATTCGCAGAAACATCTCTAAACTTTGAACGTCTTCAAGCTTTGGCTTTTTGTAACTCATTAACAGGAATATTAAAGAAATTGTATCCAAATAAAGAGGACTTATCAGCTGCTCTTCAAAGACATTTGACAATGTATAATACAGAAGCAAACTGGGGAGCAGTGGTAAATGGTATTACTATTGCTTTAGAAGAACAAGTTGCTACAACTACAGATGAAGAAACTAAAAAAAGTAGTACAGAGTTAATTACAGGTTTAAAAGCAGGTTTGATGGGACCAATTGCTGGTATAGGGGATTCTCTAGACTTTGGTACATTAAGACCTATAGTAATTGGTATTTGTGTTCCGTTCGTTATGAAGGGTTCAGTAATTGCATCATTAATTCCATTAATCTATCAAGTATTATACATGTTTATCTGTGGGGATATTTTATCTCGTGCGGGATATGAAAAAGGAAAGAACTCAATTATGGGCATTCTTCAATCGGGTAAAATTCACAAAATTATTGATGGATTTGGAATGTTTGGATTGTTTATGATGGGGGCTTTATCAGCTACCTATGTCAAAATTACTACCCCATTAGTCATTACAACAGGTGGTGGTAACTCTATTAACATTCAGGAAACATTAGATGGAATTATTCCTTGTATTATTCCTATTTTAGTGGTATTTGCGGTTTATTTTTACATTAAGAAATTTGGACCACATTATTTACGAATCTTGTTAACGATTGTAATTGCATCATTAGCTTTATCTTTCTTTGGAGTACTATAGATGAAAACAATATTGATTACACCCAGACCCTTTCATGAGAAAGGATCTGAACAAATTGAAAAACTTGAACAACTTGGGTATAACGTCATTGTCAACGATACAGGTAAGCGATATACGAAAGAACAGTTAATGGAATTGATGCCTGATATAGATGCAATTTTAACTGGGAACGATCCTTTAGATAAAGAACTATTAACTCTGTCAAAAAAATTAAAGGTTATTTCTAAATATGGAGTTGGTTTAGACAATATTGATTTGAAATATGCAAATGAAAAGGGAATTAAAGTTTGTAAAGCTTTAGGTGCTAATTCTATATCGGTTGCAGAATCAGCAATGATGATGATTCTGACTAGTTTACGTCAATATTATAGCTTGTGTCATAACTCTAAAACAGGAATTGAAAAAAGACTGATGGGTCGAGAAGCTAAAGGAAAAACGCTAGGAATTTTGGGATTAGGAGCAATTGGTAAAAATGTCGCTCGATTTGCACATGCTTTTGAAATGAATATCGTTGGATATGATCCTTATATATCTCAGCAGCAAGTAGAAGATTATGTCACAATGAAGTCTTTTGAAGAAGTTTTAGAACAGTCCGACATTATTACATTACATCTACCTTTGCTTGAGTCTACAAAAAATATCATTAATGATGAATCTATATCTAAAATGAAAGATGGAGTAATCATCATTAATACTGCTAGAGGTGGCTTAATTGATTCTAAAGCTTTATTTAATGCATTACAAATAGCAAAACTTTCTTTTGTATCAGAAGATGTAGAATTAAAGGAAAGATCAGAAGAATTAAAACAAATGGAACGATATAATATCACTCCTCATGCTGCTAGTTTTACATTAGAAGCAGATCAAAACACAATGCAGATTGCAGTACAAAATATTATTGATAATTTGGAGGAATAGATATGGAAATTAAAGGAATTATTACAGCGATGGTTACACCATTTCATGATGATGAAAGTTTGGATATTGATTCTGCCAAAAAAATGGCAGAGTGGCTTATTCAAAAAGGTGTGAATGGTTTGTTTATTGCTGGAACAAATGGTGAATTTCATCTGTTGTCAGATGATGAAAAAGTGGAATTAACAAAAGCAGTTGTAGAAACGGCAAAAGAGCGAGTTCCTGTAATTGCCGGTGCGGGATGTTGCGGAACTCAACATTCTATTGAATTAAGTAAAAGACTTGTAGAAGCTGGTGCATCTGCGTTATCTTTGGTTACACCATACTATTTAGTACCAAATCAGAAAGACTTATATGTGCATTTTAAAACTATTGCAGAAAGTGTGGATATTCCTTTCTTACTTTATAATATTCCTGGACAAACTGGATGTAAAATTGAGCCAAGTACTGCTCTTCGTTTAGCAGATGTTGAGAATATTATCGGAATCAAAGACAGTGGAGGAGATTTTAATACACAATTAGAGTATATTGAAATTTCTAAAAAGAAAGATTTTATTGTTCTAAATGGTTCAGATTCTTTGATGCTAAAAGCATTCAAAGCTGGTGCAGTTGGAAGTGTTGCTGCAACATCAAATGTAATTCCTGAAATTGAAGTTGAATTGTATAATGATTTCTTAAAAGGTGATTTGGAACAGGCTCAACATCAAAGAGATTTAATGGATCCACTTCGTATGGCATTAAAAAAATGTGTAGCTCCAGCTGTTATGAAAAAGACTCTAAATATGATGGGGATTCATGCAGGAATTACACGTAGACCAGTGCAAATGCCTAAAGAAGATGTAGTTGAAGTAATTAAAGAAATGTTAGATACGTATAAGATACCTTACAAGGTATAATTGAGGTACCAATAAAATTTCGAATACTTTCCATGAAATATAGAGCTAAAAGGCGGTTAATATATTTGTTGAATATAATTAAAACTCGTAGAGCATTTGGAGAATAGATGTCTCTACGAGTTTAATCTTTTTTTCCAAATCCTTTCTTTAGCAATTCCTCATCTATCAGTCGATTAACCATTCCATTGATTGATTCGTTATTGGATTTTGCACATTTTTGAATTAATTCTTTTTTTCCTATTGGAACTCGAATTCTTATATTTTCTGTTTTTTCGATTTCGTATTTTCTATTTGCTTTTTTTTGAGCTTCTGTAGTCATAGTGATTTCCTTTTATTAAAATTTTAAGCGAAAACAAAATAAAAATCAATAAAACGCTTGATAAATGGTACCATATATATTATGATGGCAGTGTAAATAAAAAAACACGGCAGTTTCAAAGACTGGTCCTCTTTGAAACCTGCATAGGTAATCGCAGTACCTACACAACGAAAATCGCACCGTGCTAGTTGATTATACAAATTAATTGGTTCAGGTGCAATCATAAAAGCTTTGGCTGGTTCATTTTGACATTGTGTGGGGTATTCATACAATGTTTTTTTATTTCTCCGGTCTTTGACTGTCTATAAGGAGGATAAAAATGAGTAAAGTTAAAGCAGATCTAGAAACATTGAAAAAAGAGTTTGTATGTTCTTCAACAGGAGAATCCATTGAGAAACTGATTCGGAAGCCTGGATCACATTCTATATGTACTTGGCTCTGCCAGGAGTGTGGATACATTTGGACTACGCATTTCTATACTCATGCACATGGTCATGGATGCCCTAAATGCGGGAAAAAACGAGGCGGCAACAAGAGAACATCCAGAGAAGTGAAACAGAAAGGCTCTTTACAGGATCATTACCCCAGTCTTGCCATGGAATGGGACTGGGATAAAAACTCGATCGGACCCGATGAAGTTCTTGCAAGCTCGGAAAAAATAGTGTACTGGAAATGTTCCAAATGCGGACACGAATGGAAAGCTTCCATTTATAATCGTGCCAAACGAAATTCGATTTGCCCCAAATGTAGAGAAAGGCAAAAAAAGATAAATTCAATCGGTATGGTTTGTCCGGAATCCATCCAGTACTGGAGTCCAAGGAATACTGGGAGCCCCTATGATACTCTGTCCGGTTCTCCAGGCAAGGTCTGGTGGAAATGTCCTGACTGTGGCTATGAATGGAAGGCCTCTGTCAGCGGGTTCAAGAGAGGTCGTCGCTGTCCTTCCTGTGCAGGCAAGGTGGTGACAGAGAATAACAGTTTTGCAGCCCACTATCCGGAATACGCTAAATTCTGGAACTGTGAGAAAAACAGAATCAAACCGGAGGATGCCTTTTATAGGTCAAACAAAAAGTACTGGTTTAGCTGTCCCGTGTGTGGGAGAGGTGTTCAGAAATCTTTGGATCGACTGGCCACACGTCCACTGATCTGTTCGCACTGTACCAAAAAGATGCATACTTCCTATGGTGAACAGTTTCTATACTATTATCTTTCCCAGTATGCCGATCCTGTTGAAAATAGATATTTGTTTGATGGGCGTGAAATCGATATCTATCTTCCCAGGCAGAAAGTTGCCATAGAATACAACGGTGACTATTATCATTCGAATCGGCATAAACAGGATCAGAATAAAATACAATATTTCAAAGACATGGGATTAAAACCAATCTGCGTCTATGAAGGGGATGAATCCAAAAGATTTGTTTATGCGAATGATCTTTTTATACGTAAAAATCATTTAGATGAAGATCTAATAAATGTGACGAAATCTATCATTGGATCTATTTTTCCGGAAGCGAAGTTTATACCGGATCTGGAAAAAGATCGATTTGAGATTTTGAAACTTTATTATGATTCACCGAAGAAAAATAAAGTGGTCAATTTATATCCCCATCTGGTGAAGGAATGGAATATTACAAAGAACCAGGGACTGACACCGGATGTATTTACTCCTTCTTCGCATTTTAAAGTGTGGTGGAAATGCTCAAAAGGGCATGAATGGATCGCACCTATCTATTCCAGAACGCATGGCGGCACCCAATGTCCGTATTGTCACAGACATTTTTTGCTTCCGGGTTTTAATGACCTGAAAACAGAGTTCCCCGAACTGGTAAAAAAATATTGGCTATATGACTTAAATTCAAAAAAAGGAATATTTCCTGATCAGATAAAGAAATCATCGAGCAGGAAGGTATTCTGGTTGGACAAAAAAGGAAATGTTTGTTACAGGAGCATTGCTTCCACAGTTCGGTCCTACAGAAACGCAAGAAAACGAATGAATGAAAGTACGGAGGTAGCATATGAATCCTAAAAAAGAGAACCGTATTCTGGCTAAAGATTTATGCATGGATAAAGATCCTCGCATCTCGCATAAAAACAACAACGTCCTGGTGGTAGGCTCTCCCGGAACCCAAAAGACATTGTCTTATGTCCTTCCAAATATTTTAAACACTTATTCGGAAAGCATGGTCGTTGTCGATGTTAAGGGAGATCTCATCAAGAAAACCGCAGGGATCATGAAAGGAAGAGGCTATGATATCCAATCCTTGATTTTAAGAATTTTAAAATCGGAGAACGGTATAATCCAATTTCTTTTCTGGAGCAGGATCTGGATATCACAAAGTTTGCTTCCATGATCTTTCATAACCGATTGGTACTATGTCAAGAAAAAGGACTCATAAAATAGATAAATTTTAAATTCTAATGCTTTGAATAAAAATTATTCTCATATTGATTTGGCGATTCATAACCGCAATGACTATGAATTCGTAT
>URHY01000095.1 GCA_900547815.1 uncultured Solobacterium sp. | reverse complement strand
ATCGTAAACGAAACTCTTGGACGTTCCCGCATCCACGATGCCGTGGGAGTAGTACGGCATAACAAGGCTCACATATACCGAATCTGCCGTTCCCCATTCCCTGCGATCAACAAGGATAAAACCGCATCCAATCTCTGATAACAAGGAGTCGAGTAGGATTCGCTCCGGCTTCAACAGTCCATATACCGGAATGTCTTGTTCGTCATTCGTTTCATGGAATGTATCGCTTTGTTCTGTTGAATCAAGTATAATGACCTCTTCCGGAGAAAGCGGCGGGTAGTGAAAACTACCTTCTGAACTCTCTGCCATGATTTCGTACACCTTACGGAACGCCACCTCGTGCGTGGTGAAATGGCGTATCATTTCCTCGTCCGACGGCGGCATGGGAGGCTCTCCGCAGCTTGCGGCAAGCAGGATTACAAATAACAGGATTATGATTGGTGTTCTCATTTTCTAATGTTTAATAGGATGCAGATAATCACTGTTTAAGTGATTGATGTGCGTGTTATCAATACTTTAACTACAAACTTTAAAACAATCATTCATTTTATAATAATAGTTTCGTATCTATCAAAATGTATTCCTTGAAGATGATGTTTCAATACAAGGTTCTTAAATTCCTCCCCATAAAAAGTATAGCGACAATTTACATTCGGAAGTCTGAAAATAGTTTGCTCTTGGATTTTATTTTTATCCAACACAAATTTATTTATACAACTCACCCATCCTCTTTCTTTATCTAACCACACTATATCTGATTCTTTTTCAATCAAAGCATCTATTATATTGGTACAATGAAAAAAATAAAAACCTTTTGGCGACTTTATATCAAGAATTTCTCCATTTTTGATAAGAATATTTTCTAAAATACTTAATGCTTTGTCGCTAATAGTTAATAGAGGATTACAAAATTGTGATAAATCAAAATGTTTATGTCTATTACTTTTTTTCCATATATATTCCATCTCAGGAGGATTCCACTGCTTTAGTAAACCTTCAGCATGTCCCATACAATTTTGCCAATCTTCCACATTTGGAAAACGTAAATCGTTAAATCCTTCTAAACTACCTATTAAGTAAAAGTTCATATTGTCGTACTGTAATTGATAATGGTTTGACGGGGAACGGCGTTAGTCCGTTATCCCGGCTTGTTAATATTAAATTTATGTTTCCTGATAGATTGTTTCAGAATATAATTCTGTCGAAAGAATAATAGATTTTAATTCTCCATTAGACTTATAATCAAATGAATGTTGTAACGTATCCTGTTCAATATCATTTCTATCAAATTGTCTTATAACTATTTTTTGTAGGCGGTCATTTTCATAAAAATATGTTTCTTCTCTACTTCCACGAGAACCCTTTGAATACATTTTCTCTATTTTACCATTACTTCCATATAGATAATATCGGACATTCACAATACGTTTGCTATTATCATATGCAATAGTTTTCATGAGTTCCTTTTCATAAATGAAAAAGGTGTAATAGAATTGATTTTTAAGTTCCAAGCCCTCTCGGATTTCTATAATTTGATTTTTTACATCGAAATAATAAGTAAATAGGTTATTAGTTGTTTTGAGAGAAGTTACATTTCCAACTATTTTCCCTTGCTTAAACCTGTTTCTTTGATAAGAATAAGGGGATATTTCGTAGAACTCACCTTTGTAATTCTCTTCCCTTACAACATTCTTATCAATTTCTCTTTTCAATTCATCAAACATATTTCTCAATGAATTAAAATCATCTTTCAATTTATCAGGTATCATAGTGTTTCCTTTTAATATTAATGTTTGGTGGCTAACCGACCTTTCAGGGGTAGTTAAGCCGCTTGTTAGCAACCTCTTTTCGTTTTATAGATTATTTCAGAATATCCATTTGGAAATGATTTGGTAATACTTTCTAAAGCCCCATCGTCTTGATATTGGAATATATGAATTAAATCATTACCACTATTACCCTCAATATCATATTGTTTGACTTCAATATGTGTCAAAGCATTTTCTTTATAGATATAATTCTCTTCACGGCAACCATACCTACCACATAACTGTGACCGTTTCAGCTTTCCGCCCTCAAAAAAGTAATGGCATACATTCATCAAATGTTTTCCATTATCGTATAGAATACTTTTCACAAGATTGTCTGTATAATACAGGAAAGTGTGATAAAACTGATTTTCAATAGAACAACCAACCTTAACTTCTACGATTTGATTTTGGTTATTAAATCCGTAGATACAAAGATTTTTGGTGCTTTTTATTGTATCAGGACGCTTTACAGGTTTTCCTTGTTTGCAACCATTACGCTGATAGGAATATGGAGTAAGTTCATAAAACTCGCCCTTATACAACTCAGTCCTGACAACATCGTCTTCTATTTGTTGCCTTATGGTTTCAAAGTCATTTTTCAATGCTTCAAATTCAGTTCTTATAGTTTCTCCAATCATTTTCATCTTTTTGGGGTTGCTAATGTTCGGCAGCGTTCCGCTTATTCAATCGGTTTGCTGTTTGTTATCGGTCTATTTCTTCTGTTTCAATCTTGCCTCCAAGTTGTTCAATTTCTTTTCGATATTCATCCACAATTATAGAGTTCCCTATTCCAAGTAAAATTTTATCTCTTGAACAAAATTCCTTGATTTCACTTAGTGGAACAGAAAATTTCTTTTTTAAGTACAGCATAATTTTAGGCAATTCATTTCCCTTGTCTGCAAGATATATATTGTAAATCTTAGGACTAATGATTGTCAGATAATCATCTAATTCCGTATTCTCAAATTGCACAAACTCGGCAGTTGGTAATATTGCATAACGAAAACAATCCGATTTTGTATCACAAAACACAATGGAATAACCGCCTCTGTTAAGTTGCTTGTTCATAGCTTGGAACAACAAAGGCAAATAGTCACCTCGGCGAATTTTGTCCCAATCCAAAGAATCCTCAAACTTTTTAGTGTTCCATAAGAAACGTTCTATCCCATAATTCTTTAACATCATCGTAATGGAACGCTTAACCTGCCCTGAATATTCTTCACCACTCCAATCAATAACTGCCATTCTGTGAGAAACTATAGCAAAACAAAGCATAATATCTACTTCACTAAATTCATTGTCTTCAGAGCTTGTATCGTACCATCCCTTTTCAAACATTTTCCTATGTTGAAGGACAAAGGTTCTCTTATCTATATTGAACAACTGAATCATTTCTAAAAATTCATCATAGTGTTCTTTTAATAACACTTTAGCGAATAATTGAAGTTTACTATCCATATTTTAATTTTTAGACCGATAATGTTTGTTGGATAATCGACCTTTGGAAGATTAATCCGTATGCTATCGTTTATTTCAACTTAATTAGTTTTTCATATTGACAAGAAACATCAAGAAGTTTATCTACTAATTCATCTCCAAGCCAACAATCTATTAGATATTTGCCATAACTTGGTGTAAACGAGTAAATATCTTTATCAATCGCATTAATCATATTTTCCAATTCTTTTTGTACATTATGTAATGCACCATCAGGAAGAGAAGTCTTCCTACATTCAAAAGGTTGCGCTAATATTCTTTTTACATCATCAAGTATATTCACACAACAACTTTTTACTGTTTCTTTTCTACTTACCATATTAAACGATAATGTTCGGCGAATAATCGTCCTTTAGGGAGATTGATACGCTTGTTATCTGCCTTTATTCGCTTTGATAAGTTTCAACTACATACAAATCAACATTAGGATAATCATTTGAAACTGTCTCTATAATTGCTTTTACATCATCCCATTTTAATCCTCCTAATCCAGCACCGATTGCAGGTAAGGCTATTGCCGTTACATTATCACCACTGGCTAACTCAAGCATCTGTATCAGTGCCTTTTCGATATACTCTATTTTAGCTCGTGTTCGCCACGTTGCTTGAGTACCAAGGTTATATATATGTCCATTGCCATAATCATAATCAAAAACATCACCGGGGCAAAACTTATTTTCTTTGCACAACTGCTTATATTCAAGATACATATCTGGATATTTGCTTTTGAACTGTACGGCAATGCCTTTACCCATTGCACCGGCACAATTACAACCATGCGCATAACTGCTCACTCCATCAATACGGAATATGTCGCCTTTTTCAATATACCTAATCATTGTTTTTTTCTTTTTTATTGTTAATTATTCTGGGCAGATAATGTCCGGCAGATAAACCGCCTTCAATGTTTCATCTGTTTGTTAGCAACCTATTTTCTATCAATCTTTTGTAAAAGTTGATTGTAATACTTCTCTAACATTTTGATGTTATTTTTTCTGTCAATTTTTCCACTTTCATTATCTGTGTATGCAAACCACTTAAATAGCAATTCAACAAAAATATGTTTACCAATTTCTGTTAAAGAACTTTCCTTAATAATTGAAGGCATGATTAGGTTTCCTTCATTATCACATGGATTATCACACAAAAGCCCCTTTCCGTATGCGTAGTTTAATAAGTTCTGACAACAGACTTTTGCGTAGTCTTTATCTCTCTGACGGATTTGAGCTTCTATAAGTCCGTCAACATCAAAAATTATTTGGTCACTCATATTCTTTTTAGTTTGTAAAGTTGCTAATGTTCGGCGGATAATCTCTCTTACGGAGATTTATCCATTTGTTACCGATGTGCCATTTATTTCTATTTCTTTAAATTTTAAAAACTCATTTGCCTTATACAAATGAAGTAATTGCATTTTCATATTTTCATTGACAATGTTTTTATAAAAACCGTATTTATTCCACCCTTTTAAAAAGAACCCATCTACAGATGAAGGTATTTTAGACATATCTAACACAAGTGTACTCATGCATTCAAATTCTTCTCGTTTGGAATGAATATTGTCAACACAATCAATTACTTCATTAAAAATAATTGCCATATAATCAAGTGGGAAATCTCCATATACTGAAACCCTTTTTAAAGAAATTCCTTTTATGGAGGACAATTCGTTTATATTCAATATATCTTCTCTGACAAGAAACAAATGGCTGACTTCAGCAAATTCTGGCATTCTTATTTGCCCAAATCCAGATATACTTTTAGCGATTAGCCCCTTACCTTTGATAAGAGCTTTTATCTGATACCTTTCCGATGAAGATGAATCTATAATTCTTTGAAAATTAATTTCTTTATCTTCATATATAAACTCCCACGAATATGTAATACATTTCTTCCATATTCGATTTTCTCCATTCAAGTATATTTTATACCATTTCATATTGTCATTGTTAATCGGTAATGTTCTGTGGATAATCGACCTTTATAGGAGATTAATCCGCTTGTTAGTTGCATATTTATAATCTCGATAAAAGGATATTTAGCTCCTTTATTTCCTGCCTTTCATCATCATATACCAAAGCATTTCTATATGAATGATTGCTTGTACATATCGTTCCTATCTTGGGAATTTCTTGTATGTCAGAGTTGGATATTAATAATCCATTCAAGATACATTTACCTATATATGCGGAATGTTCCTTGAATAAGGGAATTTGTTGCAATCGTTGGATTATTGCATTAAGTGCTATGCCTTTTTCTTGTTCCCTGATTGCAGACAAAGGTAAGAGTAAATGGAACAGTACATCTCCATATTTCTCTTTTGTAATCCTCATTAATTCCGAATATGTGAGATACTTCAAGTGAAAGTTGCCACTAACTTCCCCGATTAAAGTGTCATTCAAAAAATAATATGTACAGCAAGGATGAAATTCTATTGTCAATACAATATCGCTGCCGATAGGAAGTGTTAGAGTTCTTGGGTTTTCTATTTCACCTTGATTTTCGGATGTTTTCAAATCAATTTGAGATAGCCAACACCAATATTTCTTGTACTTCTTTTTATCCAACAATGTTAGTACAAGTTCTTCATCCCATACTTCATCAAAATTCACATCCCTTTCTTCATCAAAGGCTTGAATATGATGATGCAACATTACGTTCCAAAAAAGTGCATTTGAGAACGAATATTCTTTTTCCGATATTACATTCATTTTTATTTCATTTTGGGCTGCAACTAATGTTCGGTGGCTAACCGACCTTTAAGGGGAGGTTGAGCCGCTTGTTAATCGTCTTTATTG
>URHY01000094.1 GCA_900547815.1 uncultured Solobacterium sp. | reverse complement strand
ATAAAAAGCCTATGTCCTTACGAAATAAAGGTATAGGCTTTTGTCAACAATCTGAAAGAAGTGATTACTCACTTCTTAATGCCTCTACAGGATCTTTTTTACTTGCAATCTTGGATGGAATCAATCCTGCAAGAATCGTTAATACTAAATCAATTAAAATCAAGAATACAGCTCCATTGACTGGCAACTTGGCAATATGCGCTACACCTGTCATATTTTCAACCACCATACTAATTGGAACATTCAATACGAGTGTAATTAAGATGCCTAATACACCACTGATCAAACCAATAATGAATGTTTCTGCATTAAATACACGCGTAATATCTTTCTTACTAGCACCAATGGAGCGTAAGATACCAATCTCTTTTGTACGCTCTAATACTGAAATATACGTAATGATACCAATCATGATGCTTGATACAATGAGTGATACAGATACAAAGGCAATCAAGACATAACTTATGATATTTACAACACTTGTCACAGAACTTAACATTGTCCCGATAAAATCATTATATGTGATCACATTGCTCTTTGTCTGCTTCTTATTATAAGAAGTAATCAAATTACCCAATTTTTCTTTTCCATCAAAACTTGATGCATATAAAGAAATCTTTGTCGGATTTGAGTAATCTACAACACCAAGTTTAGTCAAATTCGAATCATATGTCGCGTTGATATTCTCATTATACGTATTCATGTAATTCATCAATTCTTCTTGCGACATACTTGAAAGCTGCATCATCTGCTCATTTGTAAGATTTGACATGCTCATCTTTTGACCTGAAGCAAATTCAGTCTGCGTAAAAATATTGATATTTGGATTTGTCTTTTGTTCTTTTACAATTTGAGCATTCTCCGTTTTGGAAGTTACATACTCTTCCATAGCCTTTGTATAATACACACCACCCATTGTTGGTTGTGAAACCGTAGAATCACTTGGCTTAATAATTCCAACCACCTTGATTTCAGGACTCTTCGAAACAACACCCTTCATATACGATTCATTTTCACTTTGGTTGATCCATAAACCATTTACCTTTTGATATAAATCGCTATTTAGAACCAATCTAAACTTCAAATTCAAGATATCATCCACACTATAAGATTTTAGATTTGTCTTTGAAATCTTATCCGTCTCTCCATTTAAAATCTTTTGATAATTCTTAACCAATTCATCCTGATCCAATAATCCTAAAGAATACAGTGCATAATCGGTAATCTCATTATTCTCATCGACCTCTAAAACCACCTCATTATAGTTTGTTGGCCACTTACCTTCGACAAGCTGATATTCATCATCTCGAAGTTTTTTCGATTCTGGTAAAGAAAGCCATACTTGATCATTGGTCATAGCACTTGAATCCATAAATTGAGATTGAATCGACATCATATCCGACATGCCTAATTTATCCAACAAACCATTTGGTGATACTTGCACTAAGCCAGAATCTGTATTTTCATTATAAACCTGAAGATTTAAATTATAATCATACTCAATTGCCTTCGCCGTCTTTCTAAATTCTTTACCCTTATTACTTTCAATATACGATTTAAAAGCCGATAAATTATTCTTCTTTGAACTTGATAAAGATTCTAATACATCCTCCACATAAGGACGAGAATAGATTTTAGAATCCTTGTGCTCTTCTGTCTTTTTCTTCATGCCCATCATCGTTGTCATTAATGTAGACATATCACTCGAACTCGATTGAATCTCAATCGGATAACTGGCCATGGTATCATTTTCCATTTGATCAATGTAAGACTGCATACCATGCGATAATGACATGATCAATGCGATTCCAATAATTCCAATACTTCCGGCAAAAGATGTTAAAAATGTACGTGCCTTTTTTGTCATTAAATTATTTAAACTTAATGAACAAGCCATTTTAAAAGACATGCCAGGTCTTTTTAACACACTCGTATCCACATTCATTTCTTGTTCATTAAAAGGATTGGAATCCGATACTAAAGTACCATCCTTTAAACGTATAATTCGACTCGAATATTCATCGGCCAATTGCGGATTATGAGTGACCATAATGACAAGCTTATCTTTAGAGATTTCCTTTAAGATCTCCATAATTTGCACACTTGTTGCACTATCCAAAGCACCAGTTGGCTCATCTGCCAAAATAATATCTGGATTATTGACAATAGCACGGGCAATGGCCACACGCTGCATTTGTCCGCCCGACATCTGGGTTGGCTTTTTATAAATTTGATCCGAAAGTCCAACCTTATTTAAAGCCTCTATAGCTCTTTTTCTTCTCTCCTCTTTATTGACTCCCGTTAGTGTTAAAGCCAATTCTACATTACTTAAAACACTTTGATGCATGATCAGATTATAAGATTGAAACACAAAACCAACCTGATGATTACGATATGTATCCCAGTCTTTATCACTATAATCCTTTGTACTTTTTCCATTGATAATTAAATCACCAGAAGTATAATGATCCAAACCACCAATAATATTTAGAAATGTGGTCTTACCACATCCACTCTGTCCAAGTATCGAAACAAATTCATGTTCACGAAAAGAAAGTGATACACCTTTTAATGCATGTACAATTTCATCTCCTGAAACATAATCTTTTATAATATTTTTACATTGAAGCATAAAAAGCCCTCCATATTTTCTTAATTATAGAAAATTATCTCTTGATTTTTCAATCGACTGATTTTAACATATTGTTACGAAAGCAACAGGTGTTGATTATGAACAGAAAAATACAAATGACAAAAAAATTCATTCGTCTAGCTTTATTTGAATGTCTAAAAGAAAAAGACATCAATAAGATTACCATTTCTAGCTTATGTGAAAAGGCCGATATCAATCGTTCAACCTTCTATAAATATTATGGTAGTCAATATGATGTCATTAAAGAAATGGAGCAAGAAGTCATTCAATTGATCAATGAACAATTAAATGATCAGCCAAAAGAAACTTCTTTTATCCAATTACTCCAATTTTTAAAATCCAATAAAGAAACCATCAAAATCTTTTTTGAATGCAATGTCGACAATGAATTTCCTAAACAAGTTCTAGCACTCGATTCCATCAATAATCAGCTTGAACAAGTCTCTCAAAACGATCCATATATCAAAAACTACATCCTTTTTGGATCTTTGGCAACCATTCAACAATGGATCGATGCAGGATGTATTGAATCTTGTGAAGAAATTGCGAATATCATCAATCACATTGTAGATAAACTGGTGAATTAATCAAGAACACGGTTTCTGTATACACGAATGGATATCATCATGGAGACAAAATATAGAATAAAACTTGTAATCAATAAACCCACACTAAACATTGTAGGATCCATAGTATTCAATATAGTTTCAATAGATTCAAAGAATTTAGGAATAAATTGATTTAAGAAAGCGAATAAGAAGGTACATCCAAACACAACCACAAACAAAACAATTCTTCCTTTTTCATTGCCTTCCTTTAATTGAAAAGGCAAAGATATCGCTAACAAGAACAAAGCTGTTGATAAAATTGCAAGTGTTTCCATGAAATCACTTTTACTAAAATAACCTAAAATTGTGACAAACACAAAACCAATCCCTGTAATAATCAAAGAAAACAAATACTTTTCCTTTACATAATCCATTTTAGAAATAGGTAAAGTAAACAATGTATTTAATCCGTGATTGGCTTCATCATACGAAATCGTAGATAAGCTTAATATCGCAAGAAACATCAAGATATAGCCTGCCGCAAATGAAATATCATTTATCCCACCTATGATTCCAATGAACAACATAAACAATATGACTTTCTTACTTTTAATCATAAACAAGAAATCTTTGACTAACAATCCCTTCATACAGTTTCCCCCTTGATCATATATTCCATCAAATCATCAATATGTGCTTTTTCAATGACTAGATTTGGATAGTTTTCTACATAAAATTGTCTTTCATTTGTAAGATAAGTCGAACCTATCTTTTTTAATGCATAGCTTAAATCCACAGTTTCATCTACACCCTTTAATAATGCATAAGATTCTAAATCCTGTTCACAAAGAATGATTTTTCCTTTTTCAATGAAATAGAATTCATCACACAAGCCCTCCAAATCACTTGAGATATGCGAGCTAATCAATATAGAAGCCTCTTCATTTTGTTCCATATAATCACGCAACAAATCTAATACTTCATTTCGCGCAATCACATCTAAACCACTTGTTGGTTCATCCAACAATAATATTTTCGCATGAAGACTTGTCGCAATAATAATCTTCAATTTTGAAAGCATACCTGTAGAATATTCTTTTAATGGTTTCTTTAGATCCAATTCAAATCGAGAAATCATTGAATCAAAATAATCACAATCAAAATGTTTATAGGAATACATTAGAATCTTTTTAATTTCAAGAACATTTAAAACCAAACTAAAACTCGAATCATTCCATACAACACCAATTTCTTCTTTATTCACTTGATTTGTATGTTTATCATCATCTTCAATTAAGCCAAGATACAATTTAAATAGAGTGGTCTTGCCAGAACCATTTCTACCAATCAAAGCCGTTATTGTTCCTGGCTTTAATTCAAGTTTACAATCCAATTTAAAATCATTATATGTCTTTACAAATCGCATGTTCATTCCTCCATCAAGATATCAAATAAATCTCTAATTTCATCCTTTGACAAATCATAAGATTTCGCTTTATCAAGTACCTTCTCTAAATCCTTTTGAATTTCAACTACACGCTGCTCATGCACTAAGCCAGGATTAACCCCCAACACAAACGAACCCTTACCTTGAACCGTTCTACATAAGCCATCCGCTTCTAATATGTCATATGCTTTTTTAACAGTTAAAGCCGATATTTTTAAATCTTTTGATAGACCACGAACACTCGGTAAAGCATCTCCTTCTTTTAACTTACCATCCACAATATTTTGTTTCACTTGATTCACAATCTGTTCATAAATAGGAATCATTGAACTATTATTGATAATAATCATTGTATCACCTTCTATATAACAGTGTATAACAGTATATATCACTTGTAAAGAAAAAAATTAGGATAAAACTATCCTAATTCAAATGTCATCGTTAAACTATAACGTGCATATAGAAACTAAGCCGTGCATTTAGCAAATTCTGCCCGCAGGTCGATGTTAAACTAAGCCGTGCATTTAGCGAGACGGAACACAAACCGTTAAAGTAAGAACGGGTAATACTCACTTGAAACGGTAAAACTAAAAACGGGTAACACAGTCTAGAATTAGACTAAAAGGGTTCTTCTCGTATTTGTTTAGAGTATTCTCTGAGTAAACAAAAAAACAAAGAAACGTATAAAGTCTCTTTGTTATGTGTTGTCTAACGAGATGTAGTCACAGATGTTCTTAGATGCAGGTACTTTCAATGAAGGTCTTTACTTTTTACAACTTGGACAAACCATCCTCACGGAAGCCTTCAAAACACTCCCCATAGTTAATTAAATAGAAGGCATAAAAAAGCGGGTAAATTGATGAGGTTTACCCGTTACTAGTTTTGTCTATACATCGACAAACTGAAAGTTTAGCGTGCTTTTTCTTTCACCATAAACCCTAACAAAAATCCCACAACAAATCCCATGAAATGAAATATTAATGTAGACACGCATAACATATTAGATAAAACAAAATAAGCCATTAAATAGTAGAATCCTTTTTGCAATTTATATTCGTCCCATAATTCTCTATTTTTTACAAGCCAATTTGCAAGTACACCTATGCAAGCAAATATTGCTGGTGAAGCTCCGTATTGATAGCCACTAGGATATAACACAATAAGTATGATACCAGCAAAAATTAAGCCAATATGATAAACTAGTACAAACCATATTGTTCCAATCTTTTTTTCAAAATACAGACCTACATACCATAATCCCAAAAGATTTGCTAATAAGTGCCATACGGCAGTCTGCGTATATCCATATGTAATTAGACGAAATAGCTGAAAATCCCTAAAAACAGTTGCATATGATACACTTGTATAATCAACTACCTTACCTCCTCCAAATAAGAACATCCAAAGCAAATTACAATCGGACACAAAAAAATTTGTTATAAAAACTATAACCATAATAACAATTGCTATTTTGCTAAATCTATTATATTTTATGTTATTCTTCATTATATCATTTCCTTGCATTCAATTTCTCCTATTTTCCATCAAACATATAAACTTATGTCGTATCTCTCTTACAACTTCTGATTTATATTTCTGAATAAAGTATATATGAATAATCAGCGGATTGAAACTTCCTGCTAGTAAATTCTTATATTCAATGTGCAATCAGCATACACCCTGTTTGCTCGTCAAGAAACACAAAAAATCCGTAAGCTTTCTTCCGGGATTAGAAAGTTAACGGATCTTTTTTTATATACAGTGCGATAAACTGAAATTTATCTTACTTTGCTTCTTACCAACATATATTACCAAATGTGCTTAGGAACT
>URHY01000093.1 GCA_900547815.1 uncultured Solobacterium sp. | reverse complement strand
CAACCTCGTTGTATTTACTATTTCTCAATGGGATTTAGTTTTACAATTGAGCTTTATCGAAAACATCTGGGTCATCCTTCACTAACTATCCCGGTTAATTTATTCAATAACAAAGTTATATTGGACAAGTCTAGAAAAAATGCTTTGCCTCGTATCTGATGTGTTTGCGATAGCGGAAAATATTAAGGTGAATCAAATAAATGTTTCCGAAATGGGAAAATAATATGATATTCTACGTATAATATGCTATAATGAGAAAAAAGGAGGAATGCAGATATGGTTGAACGAAAAGAATATCTTGACCAGCTTTGGGCATGGAAAGACGAGCAGCAAATCAAGGTCGTAACCGGAATCCGTCGCTGTGGAAAATCTGTACTTCTAAAACAGTATCAGCAAAGACTCTTAGCGAATGGAGTCGCACCAGAACAGATTATATCTATTAATTTTGAAAATCTGGATTACGAGCCTTTAAAAGATTACATGACGCTGTACAATTACCTCAAAGAACGCTTGTGTGCGGATAAGATGACATACATCTTTCTGGATGAGGTTCAGGAAGTTCCATCATTCGAAAAAGTGGTTGATAGCCTTTATATCAGAGACCATGTTGATGTTTATATCACAGGTTCAAATGCATATATGCTGTCAAGTGAGCTTGCAACGCTTTTGTCAGGAAGGTACATAGAGATCAAGATGCTGCCGCTTTCTTTTTGCGAGTATATGGCGCTGACAGGAATGGCAAAAGAGGATGCTTTTGTAGAGTTTATGAAAACTGGTGGAATTCCGTACGTGGCAGTAATGAACCGAACGGATGAAAAAATAGACCAGTATTTGGAGGGAATCTACAATACCGTCATCGTAAAGGATATCGAGCAGCGTCAGGAACGAAGAGAAAAAGAGGATGGAAAAAGAAAAATCACAGACATTGCGTTACTGAAGACAATTGCCAGGTATCTAGCAAGCGTTATCGGTAGTCCGGTGTCAATGAAAAGCATCACTGATTATCTGATTTCAGCAGGCAGAAAAGTATCCCAAAACACAGTCAGTGATTATGTTGAAGCCCTGACAGAATCTTTTATTTTCTATCCTGCGGAGCGGATTGACATTGTAGGAAAACAGCTCTTAAAAATCAACAAAAAGTTTTACATGGTAGATATGGGAATCAGAAACCATATTCTTCCAAGAAAACGATACGATCTTGGTTTTACCATTGAGAACATTGTGTATCTCGAACTTTTGCGAAGGGGTGGCAAAGTCAATATCGGCAAATACGGTTCTACAGAAGTCGACTTTGTGACACAGAAGGAAGGTGTGCTTACCTATTATCAGGTAACTGCTGATATGACGGCAAAAGAAACCTTTGAAAGAGAGATGAGACCGCTGCAAAGCATTCAGGATAATTATGAAAAGATTGTCCTGACTCTTGATCGTTTTTCACTCGGAAATTACGATGGCATAAAAGTTGTAAATGTCATCGACTGGCTTTTGGAATGAGGAAGATGTAGCCTATACAAAAGCTCCATCACATAACGGAAAGCGAGGGCTGGGTTCTGATGAACAGCCCTTTTTAATTGTGTATTCAACAAAGCAATAGAATCAGTATCTACGTTTTGTAAAGATGTAGGAAGTGGCAACAGATTGAAGTAAGATCGTACAGGAACATTTCAAGAAATACATAATAATTTCCAAAGAGAGGAAATTAAATACAGACGGAACATCTTAAAAAATAGAATGGAAGTAAATAATGAAATGATTGACTACAACAACGATAACCATCAATTATACTTTCCAAATAAAATCATAGTCAATTGGTTTATAGATTCCATGGATTTGTCAAAAGAATGTTTCCCTTATACTATTCTGAATTCGAATGGAAATTCAATAATTACCACCCATTTGCAAAAGAGGAGCTATAAATAAAAATGCCGAGTTTATTCTCAACACTTATAGATATATTTACATACCTAGTCTTGAATCATATTTATCAAAACATCTTTGATTTGTTGTTTATCATCTGTAGTTTCCATTAATTCTTGTAGTTGAACTAAATCAGAATCTATAACTTTGGAATCAATATCCATTTTTTCATGAACAAAAATTAGGTTGTTGTCTGTTTTATGACACTCTTCCATTTCAAGAGCCAATTCTTCAAACATCTTTTCACCAGGACGTAATCCAATTTCTTTAATTTCAATATCACGTCCATCACGTCCAGGTACAAGTCCTGCCAAGCGAATCATTTTGTCTGCAAGGTCCCAGATTTTAACAGGTTGTCCCATATCTAATACGAAGATTTCTCTTTCATTCCCATAGAAACCGGCTTGTAGAACCAATTGGGCCGCTTCTGGAATGGTCATAAAGTAACGTTTAATATCTCTATACGTTACTGTTACTGGTCCTCCATTTTTGATTTGTTCTTTAAAAATTGGTATCACAGAACCATTTGATCCTAATACATTTCCAAAACAAACAGCCGCCATATGAATACCACAATGCGTTGTTTTTGACTGCATATACATTTCCGTCATTCGTTTAGTGGCTCCCATGACATTGGTTGGATTTACTGCCTTGTCGGTTGAAATCATAATAAATCTTGAAATACCACAATCGCAACAAGCATCAATCACATTCTTAGTTCCAAAGATATTATTGCGAATGGCTTCTGTAGGACGATCTTCCATTAAAGGAACATGTTTATGAGCGGCTGCATGATAGACAACATCCGGCTTATAGTTTTTCATTAATTTATAGATTTCTTCTCTTTCACGAATAGCTTGACTTTAGTGAAAGGTGGTTTTTGTATACAGAAAAGCACTACAATTATTGGTGTTCTCGAAATGTTAGAAGATGGTTTTACATATAACGACAATAAGGAACGATAAAATACAAAAGCACTGCATGAGTGGAGGTACAACTCAAACACTTAACACGAAGGATCCGCAAAGTGACTGAATGTTTTCTGTATTTAACTTTACGAGTATAATAGCCATGTCTATAAAAATCATGATGTTTACATTTAGGACATATTAAGGAATACAAATTTAAAGTCTCTGTGTATTTTTATATGATACAGCATCTACCTAATTGACGTTAGCCTTATAAACAGTTATCATAGTCTTGTTTGTAAGAGCGGAGAGTAAAAAGAACTCATTGGCGTGCGTTGATTTTACTCTCTTTTCTTTTTCTCACTTTCTACAGAGAATATTATAAAAAATCATAACACATAATTTGAATAGATTTTATTCAAACCTGTGCTATGACTTTTTCATTTAATGTGATTAGATTATTAACTTTCATATTCAAATAGTTTAGCAATCAACACCATAGCAGTTTGATTGTGGTTCCTGGCTTTAACAGTTCCTTATGAATGTAATCAAAATCAGGTTGCTTAATGGATAAATTGATTTTCATATCCTGTTCAAATAATAAATTTTGGACATCTGATTCACTGAGATCTTTAACAGATGACCAACACACTTTCTTGTCATCAGCTACATTAAAAATTTTTCTTATTGTATCCCTTAAAATTTTAAGAGATACAAAAATCTGTAGCTGACTAAAGTTTTGTAATCTCATTTCCAAAACTTTTTTAACATCTCGCATAAAAAAAACACCTCCTAATCGCAAGACTAGATAAGTATACTTACTTACCTGTTTTTATCTTACAACAGGAGAATGATAGTTTATATCTACAATATAGGTGTGGACTTATACAACGGATTCAACGTACTTCGTCACCGTATCAACTGGACTTATTTTACCGTATTGGATGGGCTTGCCCATCCGTTATATTCATGTAGGTTTCTTAAGAAGGAATCTTAGACCTATAGTTAATTCCTTCACCCGTATAAAAGTGTATAGAAAAAGCGCACGTACAGAAAAAGAATATTACGCGCGCCTTTCCAATGGACCAATGGAATCCTTTAATCGAAAGCCAAAAGATTTAAAAAGAGATTCCAAAGGTTTCTCCGATTTCAATTATACACGCAATCGCATCCTATGGGCTATAAGGAAAAATCCAAGCATAAAAGGAGTTCCTAAATCTATGGATCAGATTCTTTCAAAAAAAGGAAAGAAACGTGGATCATACAAAAAGAAAAATCAAAAGTAATAAATAGAAAATTTTAATAATGTTGAACAATGAACATAACAAAAAAGGATCTCAGTTTTATAACCATAACTGAAATCCTTTTAATCATTAAAAACAAATCTAGGGGGCTATAGATTCATGCCGATATGGCATCAGTCCTCTAAATTGACCCCTAGATATTTCTTGGAAACCCCTAGATTATTTGGTTACCAAAAAAAAGATACCCTAACGGTATCTTAATCATAATCTTGTTCATAATAGCTATCATCTTGATACGAATCATCATAACTGTTATCTTGATTATAGTCCTGACTATAGTCTTGGCTATTATCATAACTATAGTCATAGTCATAGTCATAATTATAATCATAAGACGGACTATTATTAATAATTCCCATAGACTCTAATTCTTCAGTATTTCCCTTGGCATTATCCGCATTTGGTGTTTGCGAAAAACCAGAAGTATCCTTTACTGTACTTGAACTCTTTCCATCTAATACAGCTTGAATCTTTTCTTTGGCAATTTCATTCATCACATCATTTTGCATAACTACAGAAGCATATGATTGTGATTGATAACAAAATTGATAATCCGCATCCGCAACGATCGCATACGATTCAATCTTCCATTTTGGCAAATTGTTTAATTCATACTTCACAAACTTACTGATTTCATTTCCAGAAATATTTGTGTCAAACGCAACAGCTAAGGCATCCATAAACTTACCATAGTTTGTGATCATCTTAGGCGAAACCATACGCTTAAACATCGCCTTAAATACTTTTTGTTGGTTACGAACACGCTGGTTGTCACCATCTACATACGCATGTCTTTCACGCGCAAAAGCTAAGGCTGTTTCTCCATCCACATGATGCTTACCAACACTTAGACCAGGCTGAGAATTCGTATAGAAAACATCCACTTCTTCGCCTTTTTTAATATCCAAATCAATACCGTCCAAGGCATCAACTAAACTTACAACACTAGAGAAATTGATACGAACATTATAATTAATGTTGATACCCAACGCCTTTTCAATCGTTTCCTCCGTACTCTTTACGCCCATTAAACCAGAATGGGTTAACTTATCATAACTACCCGCAGGACAAGCCTGTTCACCTTTAGGACATACAAGTTCAACATAATAATCACGAGGAATACTTGTCATTAAAATCGTTCCTGTTTTTGGATTAACAGTTAATAATAAGTTGGCATCACTACGCGTATTAGAATCTTGTAAAGTACCATACGAATCATTTCCACTCACCAATACCGTAAACGCATCCTTTGTGATATTATTTACCGAATCACTTGGATTATCATTCTTCTCTACCTTTTCATAATGCACATTTTGATGAACAACACGCGAATCTGTTTGAAAATTAAAATAAGCCTCACTCTCATGCAAGATATCACGATACTTTTCGTTCAAACAAATCGCATCCACTTCATTATTATAAAAACCTTCCATCATTTCATCCAAATTCGAATAATCCTTTGTCGAATATTTGATCTTGTCTGCATCCAAATCCTTCAACATACGATTTGTAGCTTCTTCATCCATTGCTAACATCGTACCAATCTTAGCCCCCGACAAATCACTTTCCTTTTGAATGGATGAAGTCTTCATCACAACAATCGAAGTTGAAGTGGCCTTACTGTCCGCAAGACTTGTCACATCCTCAAACACATTATCCGTTTTATATACGAAATAGTTGCCAAAAGCTAAACCCACACACATACATAGTGCAATCAATCCCATAAATAGTCTTGAAAATACTTTCTTAGACTTATAGTTTAAAAGTATCAATACAATCAACGCCAAAATAATCAAGACTAAAGAAACTAATACCATAAATTTGAGTGGTAATAAGTTTAAATTTACAATTTGAAAAATCAAAAGAGCTAACGCAATCATCATAAATATACTTAAAAATTTACTGATTACACGCTTTTGCTTCTTTTTATTCTTACCATTCTTTACATTTTTTTTAGGCATAAATAAATCTCCTATATACTCTTCTTTGGCTCACAATTTCATATTATATAATAATTTCATGCTTTTTGGCAAATTCACAAAAAATAGACGGCTATTTCTAACCGTCAAAACACTACATATATTTCTCGCAACGATACGCAAAACCTTTAAAGCCATTCTCTTTTGCGCTATATAAATACTTTTCATAACCCAAAGAATCCGCCTTATATTTATATTCTAAAGACATTGCCAAATACCCATTCAAACTATCAAAGAAAAACAAGAATAAACCACCTAAAGTACAAACAATACTAGCCAAAATCAGCCAAATAACAGGAACTATGGTATAAACTACATTTAGTATAATCACACCAATAAAACAACTAAAACAAGCAATCATTAAACCCATATGAATCTTATGATACTTATTCGATAATTCCTCATATTTTCTAATACAAGGATCAACATGTTGATTGATATACTCTTCAGCCTTCATCTTAACCTATCATTCCTTTCCGCTTTGCTTCAAGGCACACATTGGAATT
>URHY01000092.1 GCA_900547815.1 uncultured Solobacterium sp. | reverse complement strand
TAATTCCAATGTGTGCCTTGAAGCAAAGCGGAAAGGAATGATAGGTTAAGATGAAAAAATTGTTAGCAGGTTTATTAAGTGCAGTTATGACATTTACTTTAGCAGGATGTGGATCTAGTAAGGATCATTTAGCTACGATTCAAGATAAAGGTGAAATCACAATTGGTTTAGAAGGCGATTGGCAACCATTCTCTTATCATGATAAGGATGATAAATTGATGGGTGTTGATGTGGAAGTCGCTAAGAATATTGCCAAGAAATTAGGTGTAAAAGCCAATATTGTGGAAGGTAAATGGGATGGATTATTAACTGGATTATCAACGGGTACGTATGATTTAGTTATTAATGGTGTCGATATCACAAAGGAAAGAGAAAAGAAATTTGATTTTTCTACACCTTATGCGTATGATCACACAGTCTTAGTTGTTCGTAATGATAATACGACAATTACTTCGTTTGATGATTTAAAAGGAAAGACAACTGCCAATTCGATTGGATCTACTTATATGGAATTGGGTGAAGACTATGGGGCAACTGTAAAAGGTGTTGATGATTTAACGAAATGTATGGATCTTGTAAAAAGTGGTGGTGTGGATGCGACAATCAATGCGGCTACTTCAATCAATGATTATCTTCAAACGACAAAGGATAGTTCATTTAAAATTGTCGATCAATCCAAAGAATCTACACCCTATGCGATTCCAATGGTAAAAGGGGATGATAATACCTCTTTAAAGAAAGCTGTAAATAAGGCTTTAAAAGAACTCAAAGAAGATGGAACTTTATCTAAGATTTCTATCAAGTATTTTGGTGAGGATCTAACGAAAGAATAAGCGGCTATGCCGTTTTTCTTTTTGCTTGAAATATAAAAATAATTTATAACTAGATATAAATAAATAGAATTTGAATATAGCACTTGTTCTTTGTACAATAGACTCAACTTTTAGGAGGAACGATTTTATGTCAGAATTAAAGAATCAAATTTCTCAATTTATAGATACAAATGCAAAAATATATCAAGATATTTCTTTGGCTATTCATGCCAAGCCAGAAGTCAGTGATTTTGAATATTTTGCTTCACAAACATTGAGTGAACAATTAAAAAAAGAAGGATTTGAGATTGAATTACCAGCGGCAGGACATCGTACAGGCTTTGCGGCAACCTACAAAAGTAATAAACCAGGTCCTACGGTTGTTTTTCTAGCAGAATATGATGCTCTTGCAGGTTTAGGCCATGGATGTGGACATAATGTGTTTGGTGCTACTTCTTCTCTTGCGGGTGCTGCTTTAAAAAGTGTCGTGGATCAAATTGGTGGAGAAGTACGTGTATATGGTACGCCTGGAGAAGAGGGCGGACAAAATGGAAGTGCCAAAGGTTCTTTTGTGAAGAAGGGATATTTAAAAGATGTGGATTTTGCCCTATGCGTGCATCCAGGTTCAGGTCCAGAAGATGGATTAAGTACGCGTAATTATGCATGTGCACCTGTAGATATTGAATTTTGGGGAAAACCGGCGCATGCAGCAGGATGTCCTCAAGATGGAATCAATGCGTTGGATGCGCAGATCTTAACATATGCAGCCATTGGTGTTTTACGTCAACAACTAACTGAGCGCATTCGTATTCATGGTGTGATTGTTGAGGGAGGAACAGCTCCCAATGTCATTCCAGAATACACAAAGGCTAAATATTATATTCGTGCTGCTGATATTGATACATTACATGAGTTATATGAAAAAGTAGAGAATATTGTGAAGGGCTCCGCTTTACAGACGGGTTGTACATCGAGTATGAAGTTGTATCAAAATCTTGTAGAAAATATGGTTTTAACACCTTCTTTAGATGCAATCTATGAAAAATATATTACAGAACTTGGCAATACTGTAAAACATGTAGAAGATGTGGTCATGCCTGGAAGTAGTGATGTGGGTAATATTAGTCAGGTTGTACCTACGATTCAGCCTCATATTAGTATTACAGATGTACAGATTGCAGGACATAGTCAAGACATGGTCAATGCTTCATGTAGTCAAAAGGCAATGGATGCGATTGTCAAAGGAGCAAAAGCATTGGCTTTTATGGCACTCGAATTGTTTGAAAATCCAGAAGAACTTGCGAAAGTGAAAGAGGATCATGCTTGGCATGTAGAACATCAAAAAGAGAATTAATTATTTTACGTTTAAAGGGCTTTTCAAGCTCTTTTATTTTATGGAATCTTGAAAATCAACAAATATTCATTAAAATTATATAAATAAAGGAGACTGAAAATGACGCTTCAACAATTACTTTATGTATTAACGGTGTCAGATGAGAAATCTATGAATAAGGCGGCTGAAAAGCTTTTTGTGTCTCAGCCTACTTTAACGTCTGCCATTCAATCACTTGAAAAAGAACTAGATATTCAAATCTTTAATCGTACAAGTCATGGAGTCACTGTGACGCAACAAGGACAAGAATTTTTAACATACGCAAGACAGTTGTACCAACAATATGAATTATTAAAAAATTGCTATGAAGATGTAAGCTTACGAAGAAATAAGTTTCGTGTTTCGTGCCAGCACTATTCATTTGCGACCAAAACATTTGTGGATACAGTGAAGAAGTATGGGACTTCTAAATATGATTTTGCGATTAGCGAAACAAAGACGATGCATGTTATTGAGGATGTAGGTAATTCATTAAGTGAAATAGGCATTTTATATTTATCCAACTATAATCGTCGTTTTATGATGAAACAATTTGATGAGTGGAATTTAGAATTTCATAAATTAGCGGATTGCGATGCCTTTGTATATTTGTATAAAGGGCATCCTCTTGCCAAGAAAAAATCAATTACGTATGAAGAATTATTGCCATATCCAAATATGACTTTTGATCAAGGTGATAATCCTTCGATGTATACGGCAGAGGAGATATTGGTTGAAAATGAATTTCCAAGAAAGATTCAAGTGAATGATCGTGCTACGATGCTGAATTTAATGAGAGGACTGAATGGATATACTTTATGTTCTGGAATTATTAGTCGTGATTTGAATGGGGATGACTATGTAGTTGTGCCTTATGAAGCGAATGTAGAGAATCCCAATTCTATGATGGAAATTGGGTATATCACAAGGAAAAATACAGTGTTGAGTGAGATTGGTAGTACGTATATTCAAACGATGAAGGATTATTTTAGTAATAAATAATTTTTATAACTGCTTAAAAAATTTAACAATTAGACAATAACATAACCTTCTTGTAGAATACAAACATGCAAGGAGGAAACGAAAATGAAAACAATGATGATGTCAATGATGCAAATGTATATGTTAAAAAATGTGACCCGGTTTTCAATTCGTTTGTCGCTTATTTAAGTGTGCGATTGCCGGGGAAAGTCCTCGGCTTTTTTTGTTAGATTGGAGTGTTATAAATGATTAATATAGAACATTTGGATAAAACCTATCATTTAAAGAATGCAGACGTACATGCCGTAGATGCTGTTTCACTACATATTGAAAGTGGGCAAATCTATGGGGTGATTGGATATTCTGGTGCTGGTAAAAGTACTTTGGTTCGTTGCTTGAACTTTTTAGAGATTCCAGATTCTGGAAGTATTGAAATTGAAGGATTTGGAAAGGTAAGTGCAAATCAAGGAAGTTTAGATATAAGTCAAAAGAAATTAAGAGAGTTAAGACGATCCATAGGAATGATCTTTCAACATTTTAACTTATTAGATCGAAGCACTGTATTTGATAATGTGGCGTACCCATTAAAATATACGGGGTTATCAAAGAAAGAAATTGAAACTCGTGTGGATGAATTATTAGATCTTGTAGATTTGGCAGATAAAAAATATGTGTATCCATCACAATTATCGGGTGGACAAAAACAGCGTGTAGCCATCGCAAGAGCCTTATCAAACAATCCTAAGGTGTTACTTAGTGATGAAGCAACTTCTGCCTTAGATCCAGATGCGACAGAATCCATTCTAAAGTTATTGAGGGATTTAAATAAAAGATTAGGAATAACAATTATCTTGATCACACATGAAATGAGTGTGATTAAATCTATCGCAAATCGTGTGGCAGTTATGGAGAATGGTAAGGTTGTTGAAGAAGGAGATGTATATGATATCTTCGCCAATCCAAAAGAAGAAATCACGAAGAAATTTATTAATTCCTCATCTTCATTATCAAATATAACAAAGTTGATTGAGAATAAGACAATTATTCCTACGGATTGTAAATTAGTTAAACTTACATTCACTAGAGATAGTGTTGGTAGTGCAACCATTTCAAAAATATCTCGTGAATATAATGTGGATGTAAATATCATGTTGGCCAATGTAGATGTCGTTAATGCGGATGCTTTGGGTGGCATTATTGCTTCAATTGAAGGGACTAAGGAAAATGTACAGCGTGCCATAGATTTTCTACATGAATCTAATGTAAAAGTGGAGGTGATTCATCATGCCTAAATTTATAGCGGATTTTTTTCCAAACGTTGCCAATTACTGGGATATATTTTTAATAGCATTGACTGCAACGTATCAAATGTTTTTCATCGCAGGCTTGATTACATTACTAATTGGAGGGGCTTTTGGAATATCATTGATTGTCACAAAGACAGATGGTATTAAGCCAAATCGGATTATTCATTTTATTCTAGAAGTTATCACGAATGTTTTTAGAGCAGTACCATTTATCATCCTATTGATTTTCTTGATTCCGTTAACACGAAGTATTGCGGGTACTTCGATTGGCGTTAAAGGAGCCATTGTTCCATTAGTCTTTGGAGCGGTTCCATTCTATACAAGACAAGTCGAAACAGCATTAGCGGATGTAAATCCAGGAAAGATTGAAGCTGCAAGAAGTATGGGAAGCTCAACACTAGGAATTATCTTTCGTGTTTATCTACATGAGGCATTGCCAGATTTGATTCGTGTAACAACCATTACAGCTATTTCATTGATTGGATTAACAACTTCTGCAGGTGCAGTTGGAGCTGGTGGAATTGGTTCGTTCGCAATCAATTATGGACAAAATTTACATTATCAAGATGTCGTGAATTTATGTGTGATCTTATTATTGATCATTGTTTCGTTGATTCAATTATTGGGAAATACATTGTCAAAAGCAACAACGAATAAAGAATTATTTCATAAATAAAAGAGAGGGAAAAGGATTATGAAGACAAATAAATTATTTAAAACATTTTTAACAGCAGGCTTAGTAGCTACAACATTACTTACAGGATGTTCATCAAAGTCATCAAGTGAACCTGTAAAAATTGGTATTCCAAGCGATGCCACAAATGGTGGAAGAGGGTTATTGCTTCTAGAAAAAGCTGGCTTGATTGACGTGGATGACAAGGCTGGTTGGACTCCAGAATTGAAGGATGTTACGAAGTATAAATACAATATTGAAATTGTTCCTACGCAAGCCAATACATTGGTTTCGACTTTGGATGATTTTGGAGCAGCTACAATCAATGGTACATATGCGATTCCAGCTGGATTAAAACCTAAAAAGGATGGCTTGATTACAGAAGTACAAGAAGTAGGAAGTGACAATCCATTTATTAATGTGATCGTTGCACGTACTGCCGATAAAGATAATGAGGATTATCAAAAGGTAGTAAAGGCATACCAAAGTCAGTTAGTGGCTGAATATATTCTAGAAAAGAATAAAGGAGCGAGTGTTCCTGCATTTGATTATGATAAAGATTATACAGTCGATAAAAATTTTGTGAGCGATATTGAAGGATATCAATCAAATTCAGATGGGAAGAAAGTTATTAAGATTGGTACTTGTGGTTCTGCTGATACATTTAGAGCGGTACAAAAAGTATTAGACGATGAAAATTCTGGAATCTATTTAGATGTAGTTGTATTTGATGCATATAACTTACCAAATGAGGCTTTAAATAATGGCGAAATTGATTTGAACTCGTTCCAACACAAAGCATATTTGAAAAATGAATGTGAAGCACAAGGATATGATTTAACAGCGATTGGTGATACAAGTTCTGCTCCATTGACTTTATATTCAAAGAAAGGGGATTCTTTAAAAGCATTAAAAGAATTAGCTGGTAAAAAAGAAGACTAAATGAAAAAAGCCGATTTATTTCGGCTTTTTCATTTGAGTAATTGTTGAAGATCTTCTTTAAGTTCATCACTAAATCCATCTAAATCATCCATAGTGATGGCTTCATCACGCAATAAACCTAATAATATAATGAACATATTTGATTGAGATACATCTCTTGCCAAAACGCCAGGACTTTTATAGTCCTCATAAATTTTCTTTCGTAGAGCCCAGTATTTATCAGAAGATAATGCATCTGAATTTAAAATGGATTTGTATTCCTCAACGAGCTTATCCATATAGGCTTCTTGCCAGCTACCTAGTTTCTTTCTAAATAATTTCCAATCTTTTTCCATGTTGACCTCCTATTTAAATAAAGTTTGAATGATTTGATTAACAGTCATTGAATTTAATTGATCTGTATCTTTTAATGTTTTTGAATTCCAGTGAAATAATGATACATTACTTGGTTCAGTGAAGCTAGAATCGACAGTGCAATCTGGATAACGATTATACCAGTCTGGATAATACGTTTTCATGATGTCTTGTGCGTATTTTAGAATATATAAAATTGGATAGGGATAAATCAACCTTTAAAAGTCATAGGGATTTTTGCTCTGAGAAAGAGATAACCTTTAAACACTTGTAGGGTGAACTTTTCCTATCTTT
>URHY01000091.1 GCA_900547815.1 uncultured Solobacterium sp. | reverse complement strand
AAAAAATAAAAATTTGACGAAAAAAAAGCCGTACATAAACGACATTTGGCTATTTTAGCTATGAGCAAGTGTTAAGCCCCCAAATATACCACGCTATTTTTTGTTATGTCAACCACTTTTATTTTTTGTTATACAAATTTCGCTTTTTAGATTTCTTTTTCTATTTTTGTTTGGTATAATAAGCCCAGAAAACCTTATTTTTTACTTTTTGTGCTACACCGTGTCTAGTAATTCTGTTATTTTAGGAGATATAACTATGGATCTTTCATACCAACAACTTGCAGAAATTATACGAGAAAAAATCAACAGCAATGAATATGTTTTTGGTCTTGCTCTTCCTTCTGAGCGTGAATTAGCAAAATCTTTTGATGTAAGCCGTTCCGTAGTTCGCTCGGCAATTGAACAGCTGTGTACTGAAGGCATTTTAAAAAAATATCATGGAAAGGGAACTTACATTATGCTAAAAGATATTGATGATTCTTTCAAGCATTTTAAAGGTATGAGTGAGTTGCTAAAGAAATTCGGCTATGACTCTTCCAGTAAAATTTTAAATACAAGGACTCGAAAAGCCGGTTACAAATTTTCAAAGATTTTCGATGTATCAGAAGATACGGAGATTTTTCAGGTGCTTCGACTTCGTCTCGGAAATGAACAACCTATATCTATTGAAAATACTTATATTTTACATGACAGTATCCCTGATATTGAAAATATTGATTTTCAGATTTACTCTTTGTATGATCTTTTTCGAACCAATAATATAAAGATTCATGATATTAGCCATGCTTTTTCTACAACAAAAGTTCATAACACGGACGCACGTTTTCTTAATTTGGAAAATGATACTTCTGTTATTTACGTTGATATTACATCCTCGCTGATTGATAACCAGGTTGTCGAATATACGGAAGTTCTTGTACGACCTGAATTCAGCAAATATTATACGGATGGCATTTTCAAAAACGGTATTTATCAAGTAAATGCACAGGTTGTTATATAATTTTTTAGAGAGGATTTACAACAATTATGCCTAAGATTTATCAGCTTCTAACAGATGAAATTGAAGAATTTGTTTTGCAATATATCAATGAACATCAATTAAAACCACATGACAAACTTCCAACTGAAAGAGAACTTTCCACATCGTTAAATGTAAACCGAATTACACTTCGTAATGGTTTGCAGAAACTGATCGACAAGGGAATTATCTATAGTCATCGTGGAAAAGGTTATTTTGTTTGTCCCAAAAAAATAAATCGGACATTGTGTTATTTCAGTTTTCCCGAAGCAGATAGTCTGTTAAAAGACCATTCTTATAAAGCCGAAGCTCAAAATTTCTTACCAACAATTATGAGCAATATTATTCATAATTTTTTATGTATAACAAATGATTATAATATTACTATTTCGTCTTCTCTTGAAAGTGTTGATGAAACAATCATCGCTTTTTCTTGTGATGCAATAAAAAATGAATATAATACCATTTACCCTAGTTTGTTTCAGATGAAAGAAATCCCACCAACCTTAGTACAGTCTTTTTTCATACGAATTTATGAAAATGAGGCTCTTGATTCTTTATCTTTAATTACAAAGCAAACCTTAACTGAGCTTTTACAATTATCTGAAGAAGACACTTTACTTCTTGTAACAAACTTTATATCTGAAGATGATGTTCCTATTGCCTGCACAGTTTCTGTATGTGTTGGAACTCGGTTAAACCTGATTGGAAATATTCATTCACCAAATTAAAAAAGAGAGATCACTGTGTGATATGCTCCCATAAGATAAAAGTCTGGACAAGTTCTGGACTCTTTTTTTATGGAAACAAAAAAAGACTGGAATTTTCATCCAGCCTTTGCCATTAGAATAATCCTACGATCTTACCATCTTCATCCACATCCATATCTAATGCACTTGGATGTTTTGGAAGTCCAGGCATTGTTAATACTTTACCTGTTAATGCAACAATGAAGCCTGCACCTAAGCTTGGGCGTAATTCACGAACTGTAATTCTAAATCCTGTAGGACGACCCATTACTTTACCATCGTCTGATAATGACATTTGTGTTTTAGCCATACAGATTGGTAATTTATCCCATCCTAATTCATTGAATTTCGCAATTTGTGCTTGTGCTTCTTCTGTAAAATCAACACCATCTGCACCATATACTTTCTTGGCAATGGTTTCCACTTTTTCTTCAATTGTCTTATCCAAATCATATAATGGAGCATAGTTATTTTCTTGATCACATAACGCAACTACTTTATTCGCTAAATCAATAGCACCTTCACCACCTTTTGCCCATACTTGTGATAATGACATTGGGTGGTTATTATCTTCACACCATTTTTCTAATGCAGCTACTTCAGCCGGTGTATCTGTCGCAAATTCATTGATTGCAACAATGTATGGTAAGCCAAATTGTTGAACTGTATCAATATGTTTTGCTAAGTTTTCACATCCTGCAAGCATTGCTTCTACATTTTCTTCTTTTAGATCTTCTAAGGCAATTCCGCCATGTTGTTTTAATGCACGAATTGTTGCAACAATCACAACCGCATTGGGTTTAAGATTTGCCAATCGACATTTGATATCCAAGAATTTCTCAGCTCCTAAATCCGCACCAAATCCAGCTTCTGTAACTGTATAATCTGCAAGTTCTAGACATGCTTTTGTGGCAATAACAGAGTTACATCCATGCGCAATATTCGCAAATGGACCACCATGAATCAACACTGGATTGTGTTCTAGTGTTTGAACAACGTTAGGCAATACGGCATCTTTCATAACCATAGCCAATGCACCTTCAATACCTAGATCATGTACATAGACTGGCTTGTCATCATAAGTATATGCCACAAGCATTTTTCCAAATCTTTTCTTTAAATCCATTAAATCATCTGCCAAACATAAAGCTGCCATGATTTCACTTGCGACTGTAATATTAAATCCATCTTTACGTTCTACACCATTGGCTTTAGCACCACAACCAATTGTGATATTACGCAAAGTACGATCATTCATATCTAAACAACGTTTGAATGTTACTTTTTCAGGATCAATATTCAATTCATTTCCC
Organism: uncultured Solobacterium sp.; assembly: GCA_900547815.1. Taxonomy (GTDB): domain Bacteria; phylum Bacillota_I; class Bacilli_A; order Erysipelotrichales; family Erysipelotrichaceae; genus Holdemanella. Next base: position 3,788 of record URHY01000091.1, on the reverse strand, counting down.
TGATGAATCACATTATCTAAGCATGCACTAACTAAGTTATTGGCAGTCGTAATCGCATGCATATCTCCCGTAAAGTGAAGGTTGATATCTTCCATTGGTACAACTTGGGCATAGCCACCACCTGTAGCTCCACCTTTTAATCCAAATACTGGACCTAAACTTGGTTCACGTAAAGCCATCATCGTTTTCTTACCTAAACGATTTAAGGCATCCCCTAAACCAACTGTTGTCGTACTCTTTCCTTCTCCAGCTTTAGTAGGGTTAATTGCTGTGACTAGTACTAATTTTCCATGAGGATTATTTTCAATAGATTTTAAATAGTCAAAGGACAATTTAGCTTTATATTTTCCATAGCGTTCCAAACTATCAGCAGGAATCCCAATTTTTGCGGCAACCTTTTCAATCGGTTCCATGACACATTCTTGTGCAATTTCTAAATCTGTTTTAGCCATTTTACATATCCTTCTTTCCAATATCGTTTCTATGAAATAAATCTTTGCATTGAATTTTTTCTAATTCTTTATATGTATGATCAAATGCAGTCTGTAAGTCATCCTCTAAAGTAACGACCATTAATACACGTCCTCCATCTGTGACTAATCCTTCATCTGTCATTTTTGTTCCCATGTGGAAAACTAAACCATCTACATCATCTACACCTGTAATCAAAGATCCTTTTGTAGAGCTTGCAGGATAGTTTGTACTTGCTAAAACAACACCATGACTAACTTTATCTGTCCATTTTAATTCAACTGGTCTATTGTCCATTAAATCTAAAATAGCTTGTACAAAATCACTTTCTAAACGAGGCAAAATAACTTCGGCTTCTGGATCTCCAAAACGTGCATTAAATTCAATGGTTTTGATGCCTTTTTCTGTCAACATCAATCCACCATATAAGAATCCAGTGAATGGAACCCCCTCTTTAACCATAGCGCTTGCCATTGGTTTCATAATCTCATTCATTGCCTCATCAATTATTTCAGAAGTAATCTTTTTAACTGGACTATAAGATCCCATACCACCTGTATTTGGTCCTTTATCTCCATCAAATACACACTTGTGATCTTGAGCTACTTCTAAAGGTACAACTGTTTCGTTATGCACTAAACAAATTAAAGAAAATTCAAATCCAAACAAGCATTCTTCAATAACTACTGAATTATTTTCAATCGCAAAGGCAATATCTAATGCTTCTTTAGCCTGTTCTAATGTAGAAGCTACTGTAACACCTTTTCCAGCTTTTAAGCCATCTTCCTTAATAACAATAGGAGCCCCTTGTTCTTGTACGTATGCCCATGCAGATTCTAAATCATAGAATGTTTTATAAGCTGCCGTTGGAATATTGTATTTTGCCATGATCTTTTTGGCAAAATCCTTACTTGATTCGACTTGAGTCGCCTTTTTATCGGGCCCAAAAATCTTTAGACCTTCCTTTTTAAACGCATCTACAACACCTAGAGCTAAAGTTGCCTCAGGACCTACGATGGTTAAATCTACATTTCTTTCTTTTGCCAAAGTAACAAGACCATCTACATCGTTGTCTTTTACATTGACACATTCTCCAATTTTTGCCATTCCAGGATTTCCTGGAGCACAAATCAACTCATCACATAAAGCTGAACGTTTACATGCATACGCAAGTGCGTGTTCACGTCCGCCCTTACCGATAACTAGTATTTTCATTGCGTTTTAATCTCCTTTTTCTTTACCTTTCCATCATAACAGAAAAAAGACCATTATGGGTCTTTATTCACAAATTTTTTAACAGAAAAAGGGTAGAAATATACTTTCCACCCTCTATTTATTAAACTTTTAAGAATTGTGCTACATCTAACACGAAAATTGTGGCTCCACCAACAGTAACTTCCACAGGAAAACTTGCGTAACGCCCAATATCATAACTAGCTGTACTAGGTACAATTTCCGTTCGCTTACTTGAATATTCCTTGATGATATCAATAGCTGCTTCTACTTTTTCGTCTTCACAACCAATAATCAACGTTGTATTGCCTGCGCGAAGGAAACCACCAGTTGTTGCTAATTTAGTAACAGAAAAACCATTCTTATTTAGTGCATTGCTTGCCACTGGACTATCATCATTTGATAAAATTGCTAGGATAAGTTTCATAGTGCTTCCCCCACCTTTCTAAAGTTATTATATAAAAATTTATGCATAACTACAACACCCAAAAAGAATCAGAATCCTTATAACATTTCTTTATATTTCATGTATAATAGATATAGATTTTAAAAGGGGATAAATATGTTAAGGGAATATTATTTTTTATATGTAAAAAAGACAGTACAACATCTTTTGAGGTCATATAATGACTAAAAAAAGAAGAAGAAGAATTACATTTGGTAATAAATTAATCATATTTTTATTTATATGTATTATTTTTCTACTATGTTTTGCATTTAAAAATCCTATTTTGCTATATTCTTCAAATCCAACAGTGGAATTAAATCAAAAATACGATCCAAAGACAAATATCCAACAAGTCTTTTTCCATTCGGATTCAAAGGTAAAAATTTCTGGAGATATCAATACGGAAAAAATTGGTGATTACACAATCACTTATCAAATAGGGGACTACAAAAAAACATGCAAAGTATCCGTAAAGGATGCTCTGGCACCAGAATTAAAAGTTAAATCCTATAAAACAGATATGAAGCAAAACATAAAACCAGAATTATTTGTTGAAAGTGTTAAGGATGATTCCAAGGTTTCTTTATCTTTTAAAAATAAACCTACGAAAGCTAAAAAACAAACTGTAGTCATTATCGCGAAAGATGAATATGGTAATAGTACATCAAAAGAGGCTGAATTAACATTGGCTAAAGACACCAAAAAGCCTGTTATAAATAAAAAAAGCATCACTGTTCATGCAAATTCAGAACCAAATTATAAGAAATCTATTCAAGTAACTGATGATTTAGATTCAAATCCAAAAGTTAAAATAGATGCTTCAAAAGTAAATATCAAAAAAGAAGGTACGTACAAATTATTTGTTACTGCAACGGACCGTTCAGGAAATAAAGCGAAAGCTACAATAAAAGTTATTGTAGAACACCCTCGCAAAGTAATATATCTAACATTCGATGATGGGCCTAGTGAAAATACAGATAAGATATTAAAAATCTTAAAAAAATATAAAATAAAAGCTACTTTCTTTGTAACTGGAAATAATCCAGATTATAATAGTTCAATAAAAAAAGCAGCTAATCAAGGAAACACAATTGCGCTTCATACGTATACGCATGACTATGCAACAGTCTATTCTTCAACTACTGCTTATTTCGAAGATTTACAAAAAGTTAGTGATATGGTTAAACAAATCACAGGTAAAGCACCTAAATATATTCGTTTCCCTGGCGGATCAAGTAACAAGGTTTCAATGAAATATTCTCAGGGAATCATGACCGCACTTACTAGTATGGTTCATGAAAAAGGCTATGAATATTTTGATTGGAATTGTACTAGTTCAGATGCAGCTGCAGCTACAGTTCCAACGCAAGATATCATCAATAGCTCGATAAATTGTGATTATGATCAAATTATGCTTTTATTCCATGATTCGTCTCCTAAAACAACAACGGTTGAAGCTTTACCAGCTATTATTGAAAACTATAAAAGCCGAGGATATGCCTTTAAAGCTATTTCAGATGATACTCCTGAATTCCATCATGGAGTCAATAACTAAGTCAGCAAATGCTGGCTTTTTTTATGAAAAGACACATTTAATAAATTAGGATATAAAGCTAAAATCAACACTCATACAACG
>URHY01000090.1 GCA_900547815.1 uncultured Solobacterium sp. | reverse complement strand
TAAATAATCTTAAATCACGAAATTTTGAAGATTATTTCATGCGTAATCACTATTTCGTATGTAAGCATTTTGATTACATCAAGGTGCATGTTACAATGTAAGTGTAAAGGAGGACATAGTGTATGATGTCATTAGATTGGATGGTTTACGCTTTAGGTGCCGTAGCTGTTGTTTTCTTGATTGCCATGTTCTTCAAGTATAAAAAGCACAATAGATATGCTGATAAATTTGAAGACACATATCCAGATGCAAAGTAAACAACTTCTAGACATGTTGTCTAAAACAATAATAACTTTTCTAGATTTTAAGTATGATAATTTTAGACAGGTATAAGGAGGTATAATAAATACGTATGTATTACTTATTATTCACTGTACAATTTATCTTATTTTTTATTGTACAATTTACGGATTATTCGAAATGGAAAATGATTTCTTTTTTTACCATTACTACAGTATTGATTCTGTATAGTATATATATGCATGATACAGGGAAAATCATTATGTGCATTTCAGACATAATTTTTATTAGTTTCTGTTATTGGTATTATAAGAAAAAAGAAGCTAAATAGATCAAAATATTGCAACTTAATAGGCTATTAGAAAAAGAATCTATTGTAGCTTATCTTTGATAGCATTTTTCGGTATCAGCATTTTCTGAACAACATCAACTTCGAAACGTTGTCCAGCTTTTTTTGCGATTACATTTCGAACGCCTAGAACAAAGAGACTTAATGTTTCTTTGTTTTTTTTATGCTTTATTGAGCACGAACAAGTAAACGTAATTCTTAGTTTCATGAAACGAAAGCAAATTTTTTTCGTAAACGTAACGCTTAGTTTCTTAACGTAACGCTTAGTTTCACGAAAACAACATTGTCTCTCCAAAACTAACAACTTCCATTATTGGCCTTTTTTTATGCCTTTTAGCTCGTTTTCCTTAAACTAAGCGTTACTTTTATAAAACTGATTCAGTGAAATGACCACATTTTCCTTAAACTAAAAACTTCTTTTAGAAAACTCATACAGTGAGTTGGCACTAAAACGGTTAAACTAAGAATTACATTTAGAAAAGTGAAACAGTGATTTGGCACGTTTCCATTAAACTAAGAACTTCCAAAGGTTTTATAGGCTTTTTCAAGAGAGTTGTCGCAGGAGTGTTCGTTTACCAATTATTTATGTGGCATTTTCTCGTTTTCTCTCACGGTGTTTTCGTTAGTGTTTCAAATGGGGATAACTCAACCAAAACATTACTTCTCATAGTGTGCAATTTCAGGGCTGTTGAAAGAGGCTGTCGAGAAGGTACAAAAAAAGAACCTCATTGCTGAGATTCTAATTCGTTTTGTTTTGAGTCTGTTTCTAACTCGTCGGGTTCTTTTGCAGGTGTTTCTACGTTTCTTACTTCATTACCTGTTGTGTCGCTCATATCTGATTCGTTTGTTTGTGTGGTTTCAAGAGGTTTATCAGAGATTGATGTGAAATAGCCTGGAGAATTAATTCCGTCATCAATTCGTGCCGCGGTTGAATCAATGAATGTTGGGTCATATTTTGTTCCGGCTCCTCCGACTAGAGAGGTGCAATTATCAAAAATACTTGTACTGTTAATTGATGTCACATCAAATTTATCAGATACATATATAGTCTGCAATTGTGATGAATTGGTAAATAAATTATTGATATATTTAACGTTTTTAGTAGAGAAGCTTGATAAATCTAATATTTTGAGTGAATAACAATCTCTAAAAAGATCGTTCATATTAGCAACGCCTTCAGTATTAAAATGATTAAGCCCAATAATTTCTGTTAAATTCCAATTTCCACCAAACATATAATTCATTGCATATGCTTTTGATGTGTCGAAGGATGAAAGGTTTAAAGTCTTAGCATTAATACCTTGAAACATACCAGCAAAATCAACACATTTAGAAGTGTTAAAGTTTTCTAAACCTTGAATATTTTCCAGTTGAGTACACAGTCCAAACATTCTGAATAGTACTTCACAATTTGATGTATCAAAGTTAGATACATCTATGGATTTTAATGAAGTACAATCAAAGAGAAAATCATGGAAATTTTTTACAGAAGGCGTATTCCATGAAGAAACATTCAAATTTTTTATCTTATCACAATAAGCGAACATAGAATTACAGTTTATTAAGCTTTTAGTATTCCAACCATTAATATTAATATTACGTGCTGAACAATGATTAAACATGTAACCAGCATCTTTCATCTGGGATACATCTAAGTTATGCAAATCTAAATTATCAACTGATATGTATGAAAATAAGCTTATGCAATTTTCTGAAGCGATAACTTTTCCACCATTTGGATTATATATATGTAGGCTGTTGTCTTTAAAATAAACATATGCCTTTGATTTATAAGAAGTTAATTCACCAATCTTTGTAATATTATTTGGGAGAAAATCATCAAAAGTGACAGTTTGTGCTGATGTTTTATTTATTAACTCTTGTAATTCATTGATTTTAGAAAAGTTCAAATCATACATTACACCTTTTGGATTTGCTGTAACATGGACTTCTAATAGATTATTGTTTTCGTCTGTAACAACATAACAACCTTCCATTGGAGAAGCCTCATCAATAAACTTAACTCCTTTTTCTAGCCGGATGTTTTTAAGTACTATTTCTCCTCCGTAGCCCATTTTTTGCCACATAGTAGCGGTAGTATCCTTGTTGTAAAGTTTTCCATTTGCATACATATCAACAATACCAACATTTTCAAATCCTTGACCTTCTACTCCGTTTGTTATACATCTAATGCTTGTTGTTTTGCCAATGTTAAAAATTGCATATAATTTTTCTGTATCAGACTTAACAATACTTCCTGAGTATATTGAAGTTCCACTTTCATCTTTCCAAGCAATAAAATCGTATCCATTTTTAACAGGAACTGGTAACTGCCCATAAGAGCTTCCATTCTTAACCGTATAAGCAACCTTATCTTTTCCATTCACCGTACCGCCGTTGCAGTCAAGCTGAATGGTTCGTGTTTCTATAGGATTCATCGTAAACTGGAGTTGATCCTGATAATTACCCGAGTATTTCACATCAGCTTCATTCTTTGAAACCTTAATGCTTTCTGAGAAGGAATCGCTGTCCTTGTCTATATACTGGGGTTCATATTCGAGCTTTGTCTTGTCCAGCTTGTAGGGGATAGAAGCTTGTTCATTCTTCAGATTGAAATTGTTCTTGCTTGTAATATCTATGTCTAACCATCGTTTTTGATACGTGTTTCCCGAAACCGTGAATGTTGTCTCGTCTTGGTCAGGGCTTAAACTGATTTCCGACGGTACATTAACAGAATAATAAGTCTCATCATTTTGAGGCACGCTTTCCGCCATAGCATGAGGAAGCCCACACAACAGTACACCTGCTGTTACGAGTCCACTCATTATTGATATTTTTATTGTGTTTTTCATATCATTCCAAATACCTCCTTATGCATACATAAAGCCACAATTCGTTTCTTACTTGGCTTTACGCATACAGTGAACCACAAGAAAAATACTCGATTGGTTTGAGAGCAGTCTTGTAAGGCGGATGTTACTTTTATAACTAATCCTATGAAAACATTACTTCCAAAGTGTGCAATGATTAGTCGTTGTCTGCTTTCGAGAGCGTTGTGCGAGAATTGGAGAAAAGAGGAGGGTACAAAAAAAGAACAATAGAGAATAGAGTGTAAAAATCTATTCTAAGTATTGTTCTTTTGAATTAATAATTGTTTACTGAGCCATCAACACTTCATCTAGAATTGGTTTCAGAATATCAGAAGTTAATTCATCTAAATCAAATGAATATTCTACGTTTAATCTGGGGTTATAGAACTTCAGGTATTTGACGTTACTGAAAAGTTTTTTCTTCGACTTCATTCCAATAATCCAATACAGAATAATTTGTAGTGTATATTTGTTGGCGATTTTCCTGCTAAGCACTTTCATGTCGATTAGGGAATCATCTGTTAAATAGTCATAATCACCGTAAATGTTGTCTTCTTTATAGTTTACCGACAAACGATCTCCAACATTAACAAGCTTTGCTTGATGTTGGAAGTATCTTAATGAGCGATTTACCATTTCTCTGATATTTTCAATCGTATGCTCATCTGGAAGCTCAAGTTCATAATCAGTAGATGGTATATAACCACTTCTGTATATCTGTTCATAAAAAGAAAGCTGATATGCTGCAAGGATTGAATCATCATCTAGTCCTGTGACTTCATCAATTAAATCAAAGTTAAGGTCTTTAATCGCCATCATTCCAAAAGAAGCGGGTTCAAACACTTTCTTTGTTTTTGCACCTAACAGAACACGAGTCATATTATCTACGGTTGTTCCAATCAATGATTTTGAGCCATTCTCATCAGGAAATAATTCGTTTTCAGACTCATAATGTGTTTCTTTAAAAAGTTTTACAGGGAGGTATCCGCCTCTGGGCTGTTTAACATTATTTGCTAAAGTTGTAATAGTTACTGACATAGTTATCACTCCATTTCATGCTCATATATATACAGTAACCCATAAATCATGAAAAGTCACACTTATATAGATATTTCATCGGGATTTTGTTTGTTTTCGTTCTGAATGATATACTAGAAGCAGAGAAATGGTGAGAATATGAAAAGAAATAGGCTGATAGCAGCTGTCTTGACAACTTCTTTGATATTGTCTGGATGTGCTGCTTCTGAAAAGAATAAAGATAAGAAGGCTTATGAGAAAGTCTCTCATAAGGAGCAAGATAAATCCGAATCAAAGAAAAAAGAGGTAGAAAAGAAAGCTAAAGAAGTAAAAGAAACTAAAAAAGAAACATCACAAGAACAGGAAACACAAGCTAGTCAGGTTGAAGAAACACCAGTTGTTACGGGTATTTCAAGTTTATATACGGACGAAGAACTTCTTGCTTACGCAAATGATCATCTTGCTGATTTTTGGCATGTTTATTATTGTTTTATGGCAGGTACATTCTTTGAGGGTACTGGAGACTTTGGCAATACATTAATTACGGATCCAAATATCCATTCGTTGCAGGATATTGAAAATGTGTGGTATCAATACTTTTCACGGAAATACCCTATTCCTTACATGGATATAAATACAAATATCTACAAAGAGGTCCCTTTCTGGGAAGAAAACGGTCAGATCTATGAACGATATCGCATAGGTGGAATACCACATGTTTCTTTCTTTTTTGACCATATTACGCAAAAGACGGACGATGAGGTATGGTTTGCGTATTATTGCAAAGGACCAAATGGTTCAATTAGCGATACTCAACAGCAGTGGTCATTTGTTTACGAAGACGGAAAGCTAAAATACGGAACGATTGTCAGAAATTACTAGATTCATCTGAAGGCTTGAAAAAGTCTTCTTTTGTTTTGATTGGATAGTGATGAGAAGACTTTTTTCATGATGAGCGAGCATAATAAAAGGGCTGACTTATTAATCAGTCCTTTGGTTTACTGCTTGAAATCTGAATCATCCATCAACATTGTATGAGGGATTTCTTTGATTTTTTTATCCGTTAATATTTTATATTTTGGTTCTATGTTTTTCTGTTTTTGATTTATACTATAATTAGTTTGATGGAAAGAGAGATGGTTATAATGATCAAAACTAAATCGGATTTTGGTCCAGATGAATTTAAAGTGATAAGAGAAATCATTTTGACTCATCCAAGATTGCAAAAAAAAAGAAAGATAAGTCAAATGATTTGTGTTATTGCAGCATTTCTTTCGGGGCTTTTTGCACTAGGAACTTTTTTAGACCATTTTATTGAAGATACAATAGAATTTCTAGCATTTGCCATATTCTTTATATGGGCCGCAAAAGTGGGTATATATTTAGAACAGAATTTAATTTTTAAAGTAATTCAAAATAAAACCCTAAATAATGGAACGATTGAGTATATATTTGATTCAGATGGAGTTACAACAATATCTGAACCTGAGTATGTTACAAGTAAATATAAATGGGACGCATTTCAATGGTGGTGTGTGTTTAAAAATTATATTTATTTACAAACCAGTACTAAAAAAATAGTATTGGTGAAAAAAAGCAATTTAACTCCAGAAGATTATGAGAGCTTAATTTCACTTTTGAGCACTCATGTTCAGCAAAAAGAAATATGCCATTAATTTTGGATATGGAAAGTTTCTATGTATAGACAAAACTAGTAACGGGTAAACCTCATCAATTTACACGCTTTTTTTATGCCTTCTATTTAACTATGGGGAGTATTTTGGAGGTTTCTGTGAGGATGGTTTGTCCAAGTTGTAAAAAGAGAAGACCTTCATCGAAAGCACCTGCATCTAAAAACATCTGTGATTACATCTCGGACGCCTAAGAACAAAGAGACTCAATGTTTCTTTGTTTTTTTATGCTTTCACAAACAAACGAAGTAAACTTTGGAAGTTCTTAGTTTCATGAAGTGAAAACAAATCTTTTTCGTAAACGTAACGCTTAGTTTAAGATTACGAGAACAGATTATTTTTATAAACGTAACGCTTAGTTTCATGAAAACAGTAACAAAAAACACCGTATTGCTACGATGTTTTTCTGTCTAATATTTTTGTATCTACTACTCAAAAAATACCTTTATTATATTTGAATTGACCATAAAGAATCAAACCTAATCCGATAATAATCGCTGTCAGAATGATATATCCCATAATTTCTTCGCTCCAAAACGAAACAATAAAACCTAATACAAGAGATATTCCTATAATCAGTGTTCCTGTTCCAACAACTTTTCCATACTTTGGTATATCTTCTTCTTTTACTCTTCGCCTATTGTAAGAATGAATTGTGCTGATATTGCCTTTGATATTTATAATTCCCACAACAGATATGAACACTCCCAAAATCAACATTATAATATTTTCCATA
>URHY01000089.1 GCA_900547815.1 uncultured Solobacterium sp. | reverse complement strand
AGTTGGGCTTGCCCCTGCGAAGATAGCTAGCTGCCGGGTCCTTTTTTTTTGCCTTCTCTTGCGTATTATTTCATAAATAATGATCAAATGTTTATGGTATAATAATGTGCATAGGAGGTTTATTATGGACCAAAAGTATATAACAATACAAGGCGCTCGTGAAAACAACCTTAAAAATATAAGTTTAAAAATACCTAAAGATAAATTAGTCATTATGACCGGCGTATCTGGAAGTGGAAAAACTTCCTTAGCTTTTGACACAATATATGCCGAAGGACAACGTCGATATATGGAATCTCTATCTGCTTATGCCAGACAATTTCTTGGTAATAGTGAAAAACCAGATGTTGATCAAATTGATGGCCTTTCACCAGCTATCGCTATAGATCAAAAAACAACATCAAACAATCCACGATCTACTGTGGGAACGGTAACCGAAATTTATGATTATTTACGTTTATTATATGCACGTATAGGTGTACCTTATTGTCCTGATCACCATATTCCAATTACTGGGAATACAATTAAGGAAATGATTGATAAAATCATGGAATTACCTGATAAAACAAGATGTACTATTTTAAGTCCTGTAATTCAAGGTAAGAAAGGTACACATAAAGATTTAATTGATAATCTAATGAAAGAAGGATATATTCGTGTTCGTGTCGACGGCGAAATCAAATATCTTGAAGAGCTTGAACCATTAGATAAGCATAAAAAACACACTATTGATGTTGTAGTGGATCGTATTGTAAAGAGTGAAGATCGTTCACGTTTTCATGATTCATTAGAAACGGCTTTAAAATTAAGTGATGGTTTAGCCATCTTATTAACGAAAGAATCTGAAACCTTATTTTCAAGCAATTATGCATGTAAAATTTGTGGTTTTTCTGTGCCTAAATTAGAACCAAAATTATTTTCATTTAATGCACCGTTTGGAGCTTGTCCAGAATGTAAGGGACTTGGTATTACACAGAAAGTAGATCTATCTTTATTAATTCCAGATGATACAAAATCAATTGCCCAAGGTGGAATTCACTATTATAAAAATATTGTGAATACAGAGAATCTTGAATGGCAAAGAATTCATGCATTAATTAAATATTATGAAATTGATATGGATACACCAATCAAGGATCTACCTAAAAAGAAACTTAATTATTTATTATATGGTTCAGATGTACCAATCGCATATCAGTTGAATTCTCGTTCTGGAACGGTTTCGACAAAGCTTGAATATATTGAAGGTGTTTGTCCTATGATTGAAAGAAGATATATGGAAACAACTTCAACCATGTCACGAGAATGGTATGGATCATTCTTGACCGATGCACTATGTCCAAAATGTCATGGTGCACGTTTAAATAAGCAGGCATTATCTGTGCTTGTGGGTGGAAAAAACATCTACGAATGGACAAAAATGAGTATTCGTGAAGCCATTCAGTTTATGGATGAATTAGAACTAACACCAACGCAAGCTAAGATTGCAGAATTGGTTGTAAAAGAAATAAAAAATCGTCTTTCATTCTTAAATCATGTCGGTCTAAGTTATTTGACACTAGATCGTTTGGCATCAACATTATCAGGGGGAGAGGCACAGCGTATTCGTTTGGCAACTCAAATTGGTTCACGTTTAACTGGCGTTATGTATGTTTTAGATGAACCTAGTATTGGATTACATCAAAGAGATAATGATCGTTTAATTGGTGCATTAAAAGATATGCGTGATTTAGGCAATACTTTGATTGTCGTAGAACACGATGAAGATACAATGCGAGCCAGTGATTATATTGTAGATGTAGGTCCTGGTGCCGGTGTTCATGGTGGTCAAATTGTTGCGGCTGGAACACCAGAAGAAATTATGCAGAATAAAAATTCGATTACGGGAGCGTATTTAAGTGGACGTAAAAGAATTGATGTTCCTACTACGCGTCGTAAGGGTAATGGTAAGAAGCTAAAGGTTGTAAAAGCTTGCCAGAACAATTTAAAAAATGTGAATGTTACGATTAAACTAGGAACATTCACGGTTGTGACTGGGGTTTCTGGAAGTGGAAAATCTTCATTAGTTACAGAAGTTTTAACACATGGTTTACAACATGCGCTAGGACGCTTAAGAATTAAACCGGGAGCATGTAAAGAAATTCAAGGAATTGAAAATATTGATAAAATTGTAGAGATTGGCCAAGACCCAATTGGAAGGACACCACGTTCAAATCCAGCTACTTATACAGGGGTATTTGATGATATTCGTGACTTGTTTGCGCAGACAAAAGAAGCAAAAATGCTCGGATATGATAAAGGACGTTTTTCATTCAATGTGAAGGGTGGACGATGTGAAGCATGTCAAGGTGATGGAATCTTGCGTATTTCAATGCATTTTTTACCAGATGTTTATGTACCTTGTGATCAATGTGGTGGAAAACGTTATAATGAAGAAACATTACAAGTTCATTATAAAGGTAAAACGATTGCGGATATATTAGATATGACGGTAGAAGAGGCATTGGAATTCTTTAGCAATGTTTCAAAAATTAAACATAAATTACAAACCTTAAACGATGTAGGATTATCATATATAAAACTAGGTCAAAGTGCTACAACTTTATCAGGTGGTGAGGCACAACGTGTTAAATTGGCTAGTGAACTACAGAAGAAAGCAACAGGCAAGACTTTATTTGTGCTTGATGAACCTACAACAGGATTACATAGTGATGATGTAAAAAAATTGATTGAAGTTTTACAACGTTTGGTCGAACATGGAGATACAGTATTAGTTATTGAACATAACTTAGATGTAATCAAATGTGCGGATCAAATTATAGATATGGGACCTGAAGGTGGAGAAGGTGGAGGTACTGTCATTTGTACGGGAACACCGGAAAAGATTGCAGAATGTAAAGAAAGCTATACAGGCCAATATTTAAAACCATTATTAGAAAAAGGAGGAGACCATGGAAAAAGTAATTGTTCGTGATTTAGCAAAAAAATTCATGTGGACTATTGTGACAGGAGATTCAAATTCGTTAAATCGCCCTTTGGTTCTAGCTGATACCAATCGACCGGGATTAGAATTAGCCGGCTATTTTCCAGATACCCAAACAAAAAGACTTGTAGTGCTTGGGGATAAAGAAATTGGTTATATTGAAGAACAAATGGATGAAATTTCACAACGTCGTTCCTTTGAATTTTTAACAGGAGATAATACACCATGTATTGTGATTGCGCATGGTCATGAATGTCCACCTGTTTTAAAAGAGATTGCCGAGCGCAAAAACTTCCCTATATTTAAAACAGCACATCAAACTTCTCACGCAATCGTAAGTATTACGAACTACTTAGATGAATGTCTTGCAGAATCTGTTGTTATTCACGGAGAACTTGTACGAGTATTTGGTGTAGGAGTATTAATTACAGGCAGAAGTGGAATGGGAAAAAGCGAAATTGCGTTGGAATTAATTAAACGCGGACACCAATTAGTAGGTGATGATCGTATTGATTGTTACAAAATACATGATGAATTGATAGGAAGAACGACACCAATGCTTGAAGGTTTTATGGAACTTAGAGGTGTGGGAATTATCAATGTCTCTCGCATGTATGGAGTAGGAGCTGTTGCCCATGAAACTCAAATTGAATTTCAAATCGATTTAGAACCATTCAATGATTCTTATGAATATGATCGTGTTGGAATTGAAGAAAAGGAATATAATGAAATTCTAGGAATCAAAATTTTAAAGATGACAATTCCAGTTTCACAAGGACGACCAATGTCATCTGTTATTGAAACAGCCGTAACAAACTTCTTATTGTTGAAAGATGGCTTAGATTCAGCTAAAGAATTTGAAGAGCGAGTACTATCGCAAATATCCGAAAACAAGAAGGAGGAATTTGATGCATCTGTTTCCGAACACTAAAATTTTTGTTTCTTTTGGATCTTTTGAAATTGCATGGTATGCCGTTTTAATTTTAACAGGAGCATTGTGTGCCTATTTATTATGCCAAAAATCAATGAAAAAATGGGGATATGCGCCCGAGGTTTTAGACGATTATGTCGTTCCTATGTTATTTATAGGAATTTTGGGAGCAAGAACTTGGTATGTGATTTTTGAATGGAGTTATTATTCTCAACATATAAATGAAATTGTTGCCATCTGGAATGGCGGATTAGCTATCCATGGAGGATTGATTGCAGGTTTCATATTTAGTTTGTTCTTTTTCAAAAGACGAAAAATTTCATTTTTAAGAATGTTTGATTTAATCATGCCAACCGTTTTACTTGCACAAGCATTTGGTCGTTGGGGAAACTTTATGAATCAAGAAGCCTATGGTGGCATTGTACCTGAGAGCTTCTTTGCGCATTATCCAGCGTTTATTAAAAATCAAATGTTTATTGATGGAGCCTATCGAATGCCTACTTTCTTATTTGAAAGTGTATGTAATCTATTAGGATTCTTGTTTATTACATTTATTTTCCGTAAATATTGGTATAAAAGACGTGGTGATTGCGGCTTTATGTACATGGTTTGGTATGGCATTACACGTTTTGTGATTGAAGGAATGCGAACAGATTCATTAATGGTATTTGGATTACGTACAGCGCAACTAGTATCTTTAGCTTTAATGGTTGTTGGTTGTCTTGGCTTAATAGGTGTATTTCATAAAACATTTCATTGGAAGAAAAAGCCTGTTGTGTTATTTGATTTAGATGGAACATTGATTGATTCACAACAATTGGTTTTTGAAACATTTAGAAGAGTATTTAAAGAACTTAAACCAGATTATGAATTGTCAAATGACGAATTGTATACATTTTTTGGTCCCACACTTGAAGTTACTTTTTCAAAGTATTTTCCAGAAGATCAAGTTCAAGGTATTATTGATCGTTATCAAATCATCAATAAATCGCTTCATAAAGAATTGTTAAAAGAAATCCCTCATGCTAAAGAGATGCTTGAAGGATTGAAAAAAGAAAATATACAATGTGCAGTTGTTTCAAATAAACGTATTGAAGTGGTAAAAAGAGGATTAAAACAATCGGGATTAGATGTGTATTTTGATGTTGTGTTGGGAAAAGAAAATTTACCAGAACCTAAACCAAGTGCATCTGGCTTGATTGAAGCATGTAACTTATTACATACTAGTCATGATGACTGTATCTATGTTGGTGATAATGTTGCGGATATTTTAGCCGCAAAAAATATGGCTGCTTATTCTGTAGGATTTAGCATAGATTCAAAACAACGTGAAGCCTTAGAAAAAGCAAAGCCATGTAAAGTTATTGATGATTTAATGCAGTTAGTGACATTATGTAAGGAGGATCACATATGGAGCGACAATACGATTTGGTGATAATTGGTGCAGGTCCAGCAGGATTGAGTGCAGCATTATATGGTTCAAGAGCAGGACTTAAAACATTGATTTTAGAAAATGGGGCGCCAGGAGGAAAGTTGATTAAGACAAATAAAATCAGTAATTATCCAGGCGTTAAAGAAATTGAAGGAACGCAACTTGCGATGGATATGTTTGAACAGGCTACATCTTTTCAAGCAGAATATGCGTATGGTGAAGTTAATAAAATTGATGAAAATAAAAATGTATATCTAAGTGATGGAAATATAGTACGTGGTGAAGCCGTAATTCTTGCGACAGGAACAAAAGAAAGATTGTTGGATATTCCTGGGGAAAAAGAAAATCTTGGTCATGGAATTTCTTTTTGTGCAGTTTGTGACGGTGCGTTTTTTAGAGATAAAGATGTTGTTGTTATCGGTGGAGGAAACTCAGCATTAGAAGAATCTATTTATTTAGCAGGACTTGCGCGAAGTGTTACTATTGTGATTCGTAGAGATATTTTTAGAGCTGAAGAGCATATTCAAAAGCAAATTGAAGGAAATGCGAAAATTCATGTTATTAAGAAGCATATTCCCGTTCAAATTCTAAGTTTGGAAGGAAAAGTATCGGGTATTGAACTTGAAAATGTGGATACTCATGAAAAACAAGTTGTTGAATGTTCAGGTATCTTCCCTTATGTTGGACAAGATCCTAATACGGATTGTGTACAAGATTTAGGCATATTAAATGAGCGTGGCTATGTTGTAGTAGATGCGAATTGTCAAACAAAAATACCTGGTATTTATGCAGCAGGAGATGTCATTGATAAAGATTTAAGGCAGGTTGTTACAGCATGTAATGATGGTGCCATTGCAGCACAGCATGCATTTCATAAAATAAAAGGTATTTAATAAAACCAGATGAAAACATCTGGTTTTAAAATGCCAAAAATATAACTGAAAAGGCTTACAAATTTCTTGAAATCGATTACTGAAAGTGATTTAATTAAGGTGAGAAAAGGATTTGAGGTGTTATATTATGTTGCCTGAAGAAGCAATCAAAAAGGTAATGGATGCGTATTACCATATTACTGGATTAAGATGCTATTTTGTGCAAGACGAAACAGAAATTAGCAGTGCGAAGGAGAAAAACTTTTTTTGTAAATGTTTAAAAACAAGTTCATCTGCATTACGCCAATGTGATGAATGTACATTTGAAAATTATACAGGAGCTTTAAAATCGAATGAACCACAAAAGTATGCTTGTCATGCAGGTCTTATTAAATGGAGTGTTCCCGTATCTCTTGCAGGTGTAAAAGGTGTAATTGTATCAGAAGGTGTTATCACAAAACAGCAAGGTTTAGAAGCTGAAGACTGGGTTAACCATTTAGCTGAAACATATAATGTTTCTAGACCAATTTTATTGCATAATTATACAAAAGTTGTTGTGATGAACGAACAACAGGTAGAAGAAAGTATTGAATTGATGCAAGATTTATTAAAATACTATAAAGCAGTAATCGAAGGGTAATTCCTTCGATTTTTTCATAAAAGACACATTTAATAAAACAGGATATAGACATCATTAATGTCAAATAGACTTG
>URHY01000088.1 GCA_900547815.1 uncultured Solobacterium sp. | reverse complement strand
CACAAAAAAATGAGGTCAAATTTAGTAAATTTGGAATTACTAAATTCAACCTCGTAGTATTTACTATTTCTCAATGGGATTTAGTTTTACAATTGAGCAATTTAAAAAAAAGAAAAAAGGACACTTTTCCAAGCATCCCTAAATCTTATTGAGCATCCTCAATTGCACTGATTTTTGCGATTCTTCCCTTATGTCTTTCACCCTCACTAAATGGAGTGTTCAAGAAAGTATGAACAATATCTTTACAAGTTTCAATACCTGTCGTTCTTTGTCCCATGCTCAACATATTCGCATCATTGTGTTCACGAGTCAAACGAGCCATAGTTGCATCTGTACATAATGCGCAACGGATTCCTTTTACTTTATTTGCAGCAATTGAAATTCCAATTCCAGTACCACACATAACAATACCCTTATCCACTTCTTTATTCACTACTAAATCTGCACACGCTTTTGCCATATCAGGATAATCTACGCTATTTGTATTATGACAACCACAATCTACAACTTCATGGCCTTCATCAATCAACATTTGTTTGATTTCTTCCTTATATGTATATGCTCCATGATCACATGCCATACCAATTTTCATCATTCAATCCTCCTCAACATCTATAAATATTTTACAACGTTTCCATCTTTGCGTAAAGACAACTAACTTTTCGCATCAAATGATTTTCTACATGAAGGACAACGTACTTCAATTTTCCCCTTATTTCTAGGAACACGAATAATTTGCGCACATTCAGGACAAACTAAATACTTATTTTGTTTATCCTTCAAAGACTTATTAATAGCTTGAAAACGATGAATTACTTTTGCCTGAACACGAATAAATTTTTGATTTTCAATTGATCTAGCCACATAATTTTTCGATAATGCACGTGCAAAATAAATAATGATACTTATATAGAATAATATATTGATCACAATGTTTCTTCTAAAAAATAAACTTAGCACTAATAAAATAATTTCTAAATAAAATAGGAACTGATTTAATTTATCCGTACCATATCTGCCTTGCATAAAACGATATAATTTTTCTCTCATTCTCATCACCGAGTTCTATCATAGCATACAAAATATGAACTCGCTATGTGCATTTTACCATCATTTGTATATTTGTTTTTATTATTTACAATTTTTTTCATATTTTCATGAAACTTTTTCATTATTTGTGTTATAATCATCACGTATTGAATAAGGGAGGACTTAAAATGAAAGACCTAGAGCAATTATACGAAACAGTAAAAAAACGAAATCCCAATGATAAAGAATTTCTTCAAGCCGTTGAAGAAGTATTCGAATCATTGAATATTATCGCCGATGTACATCCAGAAGAATTAGACGATGATGTGCTTGAAAGACTTGTAGAACCTGAAAGACAAATCATTTTCCGTGTTCCTTGGGTTGATGATAATGGCAAAACTCAAGTAAACCGTGGTTACCGTGTTGAATTTAACTCAGCTATCGGACCTTACAAAGGAGGTTTACGATTTCATCCATCAGTAAACATCAGCATCATCAAATTCTTAGGATTTGAACAAGTATTAAAAAATTCATTAACTACGCTTCCAATGGGAGGTGGAAAAGGTGGATCTGACTTCGATCCAAAAGGAAAAAGTGATCGTGAAGTTATGCGCTTCTGCCAAAGTTTCATGAGTGAATTATACCGCCACATTGGACCAAACACAGATGTTCCTGCAGGAGATATCGGTGTTGGAGGACGTGAAGTTGGATATTTATTCGGACAATACAAACGTTTGAAAAATGAATATAGCGGTGTATTAACAGGTAAAGGCTTAACATTCGGTGGATCTTTAATTCGTACTGAAGCTACAGGATATGGCTTATGTTACTTTACACAAGCTTTATTAAAAGATAACGGAACAAGCTTCGAAGGAAAAACTGTTACCATTTCCGGAAGTGGCAACGTAGCTATCTACGCATGTGAAAAAGCAACACAACTAGGGGCAAAAGTAGTGACTATGTCTGATTCAAACGGATTCGTTTATGATCCAGAAGGAATCGATTTAGATTTAGTTAAAGATATTAAAGAAGTTCGTCGTGGACGTATTAAAGAATATGTTGAAAAACATCCAAACGCAACATACACACCAAATGCTCGTCCATGGACTGTTCCATGTGATATTGCACTTCCATGTGCCACTCAAAATGAACTTGATTTAGAAGATGCAAAAGCATTAGTAGCTAACAAAGTATTTGCTGTATGCGAAGGTGCTAACATGCCAACTACACCAGATGCTATCCACTATCTTATGAAAAACGGTGTATTCTATGCTCCAGGTAAAGCAAGTAATGCCGGTGGTGTTGCATGTTCAGGTCTTGAAATGTCACAAAACGCTCAACATTTATCTTGGACTGCCGAAGAAGTTGATCAGAAATTAGAAAGCATCATGGTAAATATCTTCGAAACTTGCCGTGACACAGCTAAAGAATATGGTCATGAAAAAGAATATGTAGTAGGTGCAAACATTGCAGGTTTCTTAAAAGTTGCAAAAGCAATGAAAGCACAAGGCACTGTTTAATAAAATAAAAGCCGATCTCGGCTTTTATTTTTTGTCATTTTGCATTATTATCTTAAAAGTAAAAAGGTTGTGATTATTTTATGAAACGAGCAAAACAAACATCTGAATCCATTGAACTAGGCATTCTTCTAGCACTATCTGGCGGATTTATGGATGCTTATTCCTATTTAGCAAGAGGACAAGTCTTCGCAAATGCACAAACCGGAAACATGCTCCTATTTGGTGTAAATCTTGCGAGTGGACAATTTCAACATGCACTACATTATCTTTGTCCTGTCCTTGCTTTTGGTTTGGGCATTTTCTTAGCTGAACTTGTACATTTCCAAAAAATTCAAAAAGTACATTGGCGTCAAGTCACTCTCTTAATTGAAATTATTATATTATTTTGTGTAGGCTACATTTCATTCGAACAAAACTTACTTGCAAATTCTTTAACATCCTTTGCATGTGGATTACAAGTACAAGCCTTTCGTAAAATCCACGGAAAAGGATATGCAACAACAATGTGTATAGGGAATTTAAGAACGGGAACACATGAAATGTGTAATTATATTTGTACAAAAAAAGTCCAACATTTTCAAAGTGGACTTCTATATTACTTAATAATTTTAACATTTATAATTGGGGCTATTTTAGGCAAGTATTGTATCCAAATTTTTTCTGCAAAAGCCATTTGGATCAGTGTTTCCCTATTAATACTCGCCTTTATTTTAATGTTTATTGACCGTGAAAAGGATGAGGCTTTTCAATAAGTTTAAAATCATCATCATAATCAATTTGTGTAATTGAACAATTTGGTACTAAAGCTGCCGTAGTAGGCTTTTCCATCACAAATCCAGGACTCAAATAGTTCACAATATGTTTAATGGCTGAACCGTGGCAAACCACTAAAACATTCGCATTCGGATATTCGGATGCGATTTTTTTTAATTCATTCATTACTCTTTCTATAACATCACTATGGTTTTCACCACCACAAAAACGATAACCATCCGGAAAACTTACACCATCTTTAAATATATTCACAGATTTTTCAGCCTCAAAATCACCATAGCTCTGTTCCTTTAACTTTTTAGAAGGAATGATTTTTACATTTCTACCCCCTAAAATATAATTTGCCGTATCTATAGCACGCTCACTCGTTGAACAAAAACACACATCAAACAGAATGTTCTTCAATTCTTTCCCCAGCTGTTTAGCTTGAGAAACACCCAAATCTGTCAACGGCGAATCACACCATCCTTGAATACGACCTTTACGATTAAATACAGTTTCTCCATGTCTAATAATATAAAAATGTGTCATATATATACCTTCCTTTTGCCTCATTATAATCTATTTCAGTTAGATATCAATAACTATTTTACATTGTAAAGAAATTTTGATTTTGGTAATATAATCACATCCATAAGGGAGTAGTTATCTTACTTAAGTAAGTATTTAAGTCAACATACTGATCAAAAAGATCTGGCTTATTGTAAAAAACAAGACTTATGCGAAGAAAGACATCTTTTTTCGTATAAGTCTTTTCTTTTTTTAGGAGGAAATATGGATTTTGTTACAATTTTATTGATAGGCATTGGCCTATCCATGGATGCAAGTGCTGTATCTTTGGCAAAAGGTATGAGTTTGGATAAAGACAAAGTAAAAAAATATGCTTTGATCTTGGCACTCGCATTTGGTTTCTTTCAAGCACTTATGCCAACTATTGGCTATTTTGCCGGAAATCATTTTGCCGAATACATTCAATCCATCGATCACTGGATTGCCTTTATTTTGTTGAGTTTGATAGGAATCAACATGATTAAAGAAGGAAAAGAAGAAAAAGAAGATGAAGCAAAAATTCACTCCATCTCATTTAAAGACATTCTTCTTTTAGCTATCGCCACAAGCATTGATGCATTAGCCGTTGGTGTAAGTTTTGCCTTTTTAAAAGTCAATCTTTTTGAAGCCGTAATTACCATTGGTATCACTACCTTTATTCTTTCCTTTGTTTGTGTATTGTTCGGCAAAACACTAGGGAACCTATTTGAAAAATATGCAGAATATATGGGTGGTTCTATCTTAATTCTTTTAGGTATCAAAATCTTGATTGAACATTTATTTTTCTAACTAGACTTCAATTTGAAATCTTTTTCATATATTCAGCAATCTTTATAGCCAGTTCTTTATGTCCTTTTTCAGATAAGTGCACACCATCAAAACTCATATCTAAAGAATTACAATCTAAACAAGGAACTCCCATTACCTTATATGCCTCATTTAGTTTAATACTTACATCTCTAAATTCATCAAATTGTAAGATTGGCGGACAAAGAATCAACATCTTACTTTTGTTTATTGAAGCAATGAATTCATGCATAAAAGAAAGGATTTGATCCACATCGTAATAATGCATCAAATCATTCGATCCTAACATGATGCAAAACAAATCCATTGAATCTACATCAAAAGTATCCTCTTTTACATCACGTAATAAACGGCCATTGATCGCATTCTCAAAAAACATCCACCCTGGCACAAGATCATTTAAATAATCAATATAAGTTAAATCATACCTTTGAAAATATCCCCTTGGATCATAGCCCCAAGTATTGGAATCCCCTAATATCAATGCCTTTTTCATTATGCCATTCTGCGTATCTTTTTACGCACAACCATGAAACAAATACCATGTGCCACAAGTGTTATAACCCACGTAATTGGATAAGAAATATATAACGAGAATGTTGTATGCACTGCCTTAAATACAGTAAATATCCATATAACACGAATCAAACAGACACCCGTTAAAGATACCAACATCGGTAAAATAGAATATCCAATTCCTCTAAGACTTCCAACTAAAGTATCCATAATTCCACATAAACAATACATTGTACTAATAACAGCCAATCGATCAATTCCAAATTGAATGACTCGCTCATCACTAGAATAAATAGATAATAACTGTTGACCAAATAAATAAGCACCTTGTCCAAGCACAAGACCAACTACCGTTACAATAGCTAAACATTCCAATAATATTTTATCAATTCGCTCGTATTTTTTTGCCCCAAAATTTTGTGAAGTAAACGACAAAGAAGTTTGGTAAACCGCATTCATAGACGTATATACAAAACCTTCGATATTGCTTGCGGCAGTATTTCCAGCCATAACTAAAGACCCAAAAGAGTTAATACTTGATTGGATCAATACGTTTGAAATGCTAAAAATAATGCCTTGAAGCCCTGCAGGAAGTCCTACTTCTAACATTTGTAAAGCAAGTTCTTTATGAAAGCGCATATCCTTTAACTCAAAATGTAAAGGTCCATCCATATGCTTTAAACACAATAAAATTAAAGCTGAACTGATTCCTTCCGAAATAATCGTAGCTAAAGCAACACCGGCAACTCCCATATGAAATACAATTACAAAGCAGAGATTAAATAGCACATTGATAATTCCAGAAATCAACAAAAAATAGAGTGGTCGTTTTGTATCCCCAATCGATCTAAGTATAGCAGCTCCAAAGTTATAGACCATAAAAAAAGGCATGCCCGCAAAATAAATTCGCATATATAAAGATGATAAATTAATTACATCTTCTGGTGTAGCCATTAACTCTAATAAGGGTTTCGCAAAAAAGAAACCAACAATCATCATTAAGAAACCACCAAAAACAGCAATAAAAATAGCAGTATGTACAGCTTTAGATGTATTTTCTTCATCTCGAGCCCCAATCGATTTTCCTAACACTACATTTGTACCAACACTAATCCCAATAAACATATTCACCAACAAATTGATTAATGCACTTGTTGAACCAACAGCTGCAAGCGCTTGATTTCCCGTAAATCGACCTACCACGATAATATCGGCTGCATTAAACAACAATTGCAGGCAGCCCGACAAAATTAATGGTAATGAAAAAATAATTAACTTTTTAAAAATTGGACCATTACACATATCCACTTGATAACTACGCATACAAATCCTCCCCATTTACAATAATAGACAAATTATATACCCGATGTAATATTATTGAAAGAAAAAAAGAGTGAAATGTAACTTTTCATTCTTTATTGCACTCTCGTTTTCATACGATCCGGATGCAGACTATACTGAATCGCAATATCTTTTGTGATTTTACCTTGTTGATACAAGTCATAGATCGCATCATCCATCATAACCATACCGTTCTGTCGGTTCGAAATCATTGTATTCTCAATCTGATGAATCTTATTCTCACGAATCTGCGAACGAATCGCAGGATTGACCAGCATAATTTCAAACACAGGAATCAATTCTCCATCTTTTCCTGGAATCAATTGCTCACTAATGATTGCCTCTAAAATCATGGATAATTGCGAACGCACTTGATCTTGATGACCTTGAAACATATCAATAATACGATCAATTGTATTTACAGCTCCTACTGTATGCAACGTAGATAAAATCAAATGTCCGGTTTCAGCTGCTGAAAGAGCTGTCGAAACTGTGTCTTCATCACGCATTTCTCCCAGTAAAATCACTTCAGGCGCCTCACGCAATGCCGATTTTAATGCATTTAAATAACTTGCCGTATCATGATATACCTCTCGTTGAGATACAATTGATTTTTTATGCGAATGTAAGAATTCGATTGGATCCTCGATCGTAATAATATGACAACTTCTTGTCTCATTCATACGATCTATTAAACAAGCTAGCGTTGTACTTTTAGAATATATAAAACTAGATAGGGATAAATCAACCTTTAAAAGTCATAGGGATTTTA
>URHY01000087.1 GCA_900547815.1 uncultured Solobacterium sp. | reverse complement strand
TGATAAAATCCATTCTTTGATTCGCTATCTTTTCATGAAGTCTTGCGATTTTGATTCTATTTTTGATCCAGTTGCGGCGGCCCTTTGTTTTTCGTGACTGCTGCTTCTGTAGCTTTTTCAGTTTCTCAATCGACTTCTTCAGACATTTTGGATTCTCTACCTGGTATAAAAGAATGCATCAATTTAGTGACACCTGAATTAGTTGCATTTTCAAACACAAAAGGTGGCACAGTTTATTTGGGAGTTGAAGATGATGGAGAAGTAACAGGTTGTATTGGTCCTTATAGCATCCAAAATATTTTAGATGCTGTTTACGATAAAACTAGACCTCCATTATTTGTTGAAGCTGAAGAAATCCCTTATAAAGGTAAACAAGTTATTGCTTTACATGTAGATAATGATGGTTTAATTCATACGACTACTGATGGAAGATGTTTAAAACGCCTTGGAAAGAATAACAGGCCATGGTATCCAGAAGAACTTAGTAATCGTTATTCTACTGAATATAATTCTGATTTTTCTAGTAAAGTAATTACCGAAAGTAGTGATTTAGATATTGATCTGTTGGAGATATATAAACTTAAAGAAAAACTAAGATTAAGAGATAGAACTTCCACATTACCAGACATGGATGATATGGCTTTTTTGAAGGATTTAGGTTTAATCATTTATGAAGAAGGCACTGTTCATTTAACTATCGCTGGATTGTTGTTCGTTGGAAAAGAAACTTCCATTAAAAAGTTTTTACCTCTAGCGGAAGTTATTTATTTAAAGTATAAAAATGAGAGTGATATCGAATACAATACGCGCCTTGATTTAAAACAACCGATTATTACTATCTTAGATAGATTAACTGAAAAAATACAAAATGATAATAAAATATTGAATATTCAAATTGGATTATTTCGAATGGAAGTTGCCGATTATTCTGAAAAGGTATTTCAAGAAGCACTTTTAAATGCACTTAGCCATCGTGATTATGAAAGCATGGCTTCTATATATGTAAAACAATATCCAGGTCACATACTAATTGAAAATCCAGGAGGGTTTCTAGATGGTATAACTGAAAATAATATAATTACGCATGCTTCTTCGCCTAGAAATAAACTAATTGCAGAAACACTTCAAAGATTAAAATATGTTCAACGAACAGGACAAGGTGTCGATATTATTTATAAAGAGACGGTTTCAATGGGAAAACCTTACCCTATATATAGGCATTATAATGATTCTGTGCAATTGACTATTTACAGTTCAACAGAAGATATTGATTTTGTAAAATTTATTATTAAAGAACAAGAATCAAAACAAATTGCTTTTTCCTTAGCAGAATTAATGATATTGCGTTTTGTAAAAGATAATAGGAGTATTATTTTTAGAAAAGCGGTTGAATTAACTCAGGTTACAGAGGATGAAGCACGAAATGCTTTGAATCGTCTACAACATTTTTCCTTATTAGAAACTGTAGGAAATCAATATATGTTAACGGCACGTGTTTACGATTCTTTGAAATCCGGAATTGAGTATACACAAGATCATACAATTCAATATTTGAAGGCTAAACGTTTGATTATTGAGTATTTAGAAAAAGAGGAAAATATTACTCGTGCAAATATTCAAGAACTTTGTGGCTATAATGATAATCAAGCACGAAGAACAATTGAAAAATTAAAAAAAGAGAATATTATTCAAAACGATAGAACCGGTAGATATGCTAATTATAAATTAGTAAAAAAATAGTGAATGATTTAACTCGGCATGCCGAGTTAAAATTTATATAATATTTCTAAAAGCTTAGATTTTATGATCATACACCGATTGACCGCTACAGATACACTGATGGTGCGCTACACGCGCACAATTTTTCCGTCATATGCAGAATGGGTAATAATTCATTTTGTTATCATCTATTTTACATCACTTTTATTAAATATCACCACGGTTACACAATACATTAGAATAGACCATACTACTAACATTAATATTGCATTTAGTGATGTCTGTGTTCCATTTCCTACTATCACAGTTAGACTGGCAAGAATACTAAATGGATTTAACATAGGAAAGAATTCGATTGAATATGTTATTTGTTGAGAATATATGTAAATAAGCACAATGAATAATCCTAATGCATAGCTAACCCATGATTTTCTGACAGAAATTGAACACAACAATCCTAAAGTTACTGTAAATATTATTTTCATCATCCCTAACCCCAAAGATAGAATTAAAGGAATAAAAATATATG
The DNA here is from genome assembly GCA_900547815.1 of uncultured Solobacterium sp. Taxonomy (GTDB): domain Bacteria; phylum Bacillota_I; class Bacilli_A; order Erysipelotrichales; family Erysipelotrichaceae; genus Holdemanella. Next base: position 5,176 of record URHY01000087.1, on the reverse strand, counting down.
TATTCTCCATATTAATAGGCATATAATTATCCATCGAAATAAGGTACTCATAAAACATAGAATATGCATATCCATAATTGTAAGAAGTCAGATTTGTTTTAAAGCCAACAAAATTATTCCAGTCAATCAACATATATGAGTTTAGCCCATCAAATCCATGTCGAAATCCTAGAATCAGCGCAGGAACAAATAAAGAGATAAATATTATCAGGGTATAACTGATTCCTATTTCTATAATTCTTGATAGTAAAAATCTATTTGAGCTTTTTGAATTCAAATAGGATAACTCAAAACTTTTACTTTGCTTTTGCTGCCAAATTCCAATTAATGTATAAAAAACACCTATTGGAATAACCATTAATGAAAATAGACTCCCTAAACGTAATTGGCGGCATAAATACGTCCATGGACCTTGCGCAATATTCAATATATTTTTATTGTTTGCTGTTGCTATTTCATGAAATGCATTCTGAAGATTCATATAGGTATGATGATATGCATCTTCATAATCTCGGTTAAAGAACTTTTGCATATCATTTAATAATGATGCATCAAAAGATATATCAGGATATCCTATTTTAGCAAGTTCATCTTTAAACACCACTTGACTTAACTGCTTATCCGTTTTTGCGAAACAATCCATTTCAAACATTTGATTCCACAAGTCATACTTCTTTATATCAGGATAATTTTCAAATCCTTTAACGCCCTCTTTTTTTAAACAATCAATTGCTTCATTTGCATTTTTACTCTTCCAATTTAAATATTCTTTATAATTATTTAACACTTCAACCTGTTCAGGTTTTATTTTTTCACCCAATTGTTTTTTTATAATATCGATTTGAGAAATTGAGTTTTGACTCTCTACAATCAATTGCTCATTATAAATGATATTCCTTTCCACATCATTCTCCAGGTTTAAAAAGTTCATTGAAAACATATTTACTATCAAAAAGATCAATAAGCATACTAAGCTAGCTTTGCTCCTTAAAATACTTTTCATCTCATATTCCATATCTTTTTCTCCTAATTTGTCCCATTTAGATCAATTCTTTCTAAATATTTAACCATACAAAAATGAATGATTACGATTAATAAAATAATAATCCAAAGAATCAAAGAATTTATTGAGAAGATAGAGCCAAATAAATTAATGTCTGTTAATAAAACGAGCAGACATAGACAAGGAACTAATAGACTTATACCACTGTTTTTTGTAAGAAGTGAAAGCACTTGAATCATAGTTGATAGAAAAGCAAGTAATACGATTGTTATCATTAAATTATTCATACACCATATGCTAATAGGCACGAATGTGTTTTTAAATGTAACAAATACTTCATCTCCTAAGCCATAAGTGAAATATCCTAATACAAATAAAATACTGATCATCATCAAACTCATAATCATTGTAGCTATTGATGTTACAATTGTTCTTGATAAATAAATTTTCGCTCTTGAACCCGTCATTGTGAACAGTAACTTATAAGTATTTGATTCAAAATCTTTAGACCAGCAGTCAAAATTAGATAATATTACACATGCAAGTATTACAATAATTGGGATCCCACCAAAAACAAAAAAATTAGATAACATATAATATGCTGTTGGCATTTTTTCGTATACAAAATCGTAGAATTGATTTTTCATGTACATATCTTGAAGTTTGATTCGATTTTTTAGATCTCTTTCATCATTACGCAGCATGATTGAATATGATGAAAGATCTCCACCTTCATCAATCACTTTTTGAAGAAACTTATCTCTTTTTATCATTGTTTCAGCGATACAATGTGCGTCTTCATGTTCAAGATTATAAGACACCAATCTACAATTTTCTAAATCTGCCTGCCAAAAATCTCTGGATTTTTCTAGTTTTTCTGTGTCTTCACCAATTTCTTTCATCCTATTAATCTGCTCTGTTATTATTTTAGATCTAGTTGCATCTGAAGTCACCATTTGCTCGTAATAATGAACTTGACTCGAAATATAATTATTGTGTTTTGGCACAAAGTAAAAACAAAAAATCACAATCATAGAAAGACATCCTATGATAAAAATGCCTATATTTCTTTTTGAAAAGAAAATACGGATTTCATTATAAATCAACGTTTTCATATGCTTATCCTTGGTACAAGTTTTGATAATATTTCTCTAGACCTTCTCCTTTGTCTTCAATTGAATAAATAGAAATATTATTTTCAACCAATAAGTTGATTACTTTAGAAAAATCATTATCTGAACCACATTCTAATCTTATATATTCATTATCGTTCGTTACAATATAATCTTTTAAAATCTTTTGTGCATATCGATTATCTGAAGTTTTGATACACGAAATATGTTTTTGATGAAGCTCGTCTATTGTCTTATGTGCAATAAGTTGTCCATCTTTTATAAAAATAATTCGATCTACTAACTTATCTACTTCACTTAATTGATGACTCGATAAAAGAATACTTGTACCATCATTACGTATATCCAAAAGTTTCTTTCTTAAATCAATAATAGCCTGTGGATCCAATCCATTTGTCGGCTCATCCAATATAAGCAGTTTGGGCTTGGTCATCATTGCCAACGATAAAATCAAGCGTTGTTTCATACCCATGGAATAATGCCTAACTTCTTTTTTCAATTCATCATTTAGACCACTAAAATCTTCCATTTCTTTAATTCTGCTTTTATCCAGTTTTTTCCATTTTGCGACCATTTTAAAATGATCCTTACCTGTAAGATTGGGATAAAGAGCTGGATATTCGATACTAACACCCATGTTAGATAAAGCATTTACTCGATCTTTATCTATGTCATATCCATTAATCGTTATTTCACCTGAAGTTGGATGATATAAACCAGCAATACACTTCATTATGGTAGATTTACCTGAACCGTTTGGCCCAATCAATCCTAATATTTCATTTTCATTAATACTGAAAGAGATATCTTTTAAAATATTTACTTTGTTTATTGATTTAAACAACCCATTTACCATTAAAACCATAGTGCACCTCCTTTGTGTATATTTTTTATAAATTTATCATAACACTTTTCTAAAGTTACAAATATAACAAATCATTCTGTTTCAATCTATCTTCATTAAATTCAAAATACATCATCATAAGCGATACTTCTTCTTAAGATAATTCTATTTTATCATGGATCAGTTGGCATATTTTTGAACAAGAGAAACAATAAAATGAGTTCCTTTTCGTACCTTTTGCGTATCTCAGAGCATTAAAAAAGCTAGAATATGCTTTATATAAAGCACTTCTAGCATTTATTCTTTATTCGAACTCGCAGAATCTAGTTTGATTTAGGTTATTTCAATACGGTTATCTATACTGTTTTGTATTGATATTTCGCGTCTTTTCCACACGTTATTTTTCGTTTCACATATTTTTAGTACCAATCCAATACCATTGCATTTTTTCATTATTGTGTGTAGTTCCGGTGGCTTGCAGGTTTGTTTTTTATTCAGAGAATATTTTTCTGCTGATTTGCCTGTCCACCTATGAAAATTATAATCTCCATGCAATATTTCTACAAGAAAAAGTTTTGTGGTACTAATCGTTAGTACCACGAATGTTTTCTATGTACTGAGAAAAATCAATTACTTTTGCAGTTTTTCTCTTAGGAATAATTTCTAACTGTTCCATCACCTACTCATCTCTAGTATTCTTTTCACTTCCAGCTGTAATTCATCACTAAAGTCTGATAAATCATCATATGCAATTACTTTCAATCTTATAAGACGAACGATATCCCATAGCACCTCTGCCTTACTCACCTCCATGACAACTCCAGGATGACGTTTATCTTCTTTTATCCGTTTTTCTAGTTCCCAGAATCTCTCTGATGCAGGCTTTTTATCATCATTCAGAAAATTTGCATACTCTTTAACAAGACCTTCCATATAATTTTCCTGCCAGCCTGATAATCTTTCTTGAAATAATTTCCAATCCTTTTTGCTTATGTCCATGATTTTGAACCTCCTCAGTCTCAAGTTAGTCTCAATAAACAATTTCAGAAATGAGACTGACTTGAAACTACAACTTTATAATTTACCTGCAAATCCCGGTTTTATCGCGTTTTGCTATATCATAGAGTCTCACTCAGTCTCAAATCTCGTGAGACTTCGTTGAGACTAACTTTGAAATATTCGTTTTTCAGAAAGCTCTTTAATCGTCTCTCTTTAGAAAGCTTTTTCTTAGAATATTCTGATTTTAACCACTTGATTTTTCTCAAAATTTCTATGACATTTTCTATGACATTTCTACGACATTTTCTGTGACATTTCCCATCTTCATTATAAGCGTTACCTAAAACAAATTTGTGTCTTTAATCAATTCAATTTTTACCTTCTCCCTACTTCCATACATAGAGCTTTTACTTTCATCAATAGTCTATACCTGATGTTTATTCTATGAATACATACTTTCCCTTTCCTTTACCATTTACCACTTTAACAACTTTCATGTCTCTAAGTTTTGTCATGACTGCTCTTGCTGTGGATGGTGAGCAATCAAGAATTTCTTTTATTTCTTTTATTTCTTTTGTTCCAAAAATCTGATTTTTCTCTATTTCATCATACACCTTAAGAATATTTGCTTTCGAAGGTTCATTATATTTTTGTTGCTCAATCGCCGACTTTATCATATCAACCACCGATTTTTTATCGTCAATCGCCGACTTTTCTTCTCCAATCGCCGGCTTTTGGTAATCAATCAACGACTTATTGACTGCAACAGCCAATTTTTTAAATGAATCAGCGGTTTTTTCAACAATAGTTTTTCCAACTTTTGAATTATAAATAACTGCCTGCAACATAAAAGCATTTGTATGATAAACAGGATCTTTTAGTCCCACCTGCTCCAACTCATTACGTAGTCTTTCATTAACGCTTTAAATGTTTCTTATTGACATTATGAATTTATCGTACTAACCTAAACTCGTAGAATATATTTCAATAAAGGTAATGTTTCGAAAACTTTTGGTTCCGATTATAATAGAGCAGCTTTTAGCATCTTTCATTGGAACCTGCCAGTGCAAATCTCTGCTTTGAGACGGTTCCCTTTATCACAATTACCAAGCCAATCTGCTGGGTACCATTCTTCATTATTCACAATTCTGTATAAATAAAGAACAACTCATGTGGGATTGGGGATATGCCTCACTC
>URHY01000086.1 GCA_900547815.1 uncultured Solobacterium sp. | reverse complement strand
CATCGATGGGATAATTTTAATTATTTCGTGTGTCTACCTCGGTGGGATTATATCACTTTGCCTTTGGAAGAAATTAAATTATTCTACAAAGATGAATACGAAGTCGCAAAATACGCAGTTCAAATGATTAACGAATTTTATCATATTGAACTAGATACGACAGAAGCTGCTAGTATCGCATTTCATTTTATAAATGGAAATATTAATCAAAATGAAAAAGATATCAATACTATTCTTAGTGGAACTAAAACTATTTTAGGAATTATTGAAAGTTCATTAGGAATTGAATTAAATGAATCAAATCCTGGCTTCTATCGTTTAGTGATTCATCTGAAGTATTTTATAAAACGAGTCATTATTGAAAAACAAGAGTGTGATGATCGATTCGATGCAGCATTTTTTAATGAAAATGATGAGAGATTTAAAGTTATAAAAAAATGTTTGGATAATATTGAGTCTTATCTATATGAAACATACTCATACAAGATGGATTCAGCAGAAAGACTTTATTTAACTATCCACATTACCAGAATTCTATAAGGAGAAAAAATAAAATGGCAAAAATAGATGCAAAAGCTGTTGCACAAGAAATTGTACAACATGTCGGCGGACCAGAAAACGTAAATTCAGTTGCTCACTGTATGACTAGAGCGCGTTTCGTATTAAAAAATGTAAATAAAGCGGATCAAGAAGCTTTAAAAAATATTAAAGGAGTTCTAGGAGTTATTTACTCTGGAGGACAATTACAAGTTATTTTAGGAGCAAACTTATTACCTGTATTTGAAGAAATTGTTAAACAAAATAACTTTACTCAGGGTGCTGTTGTAGACGAAAATCTAGATGATGGACCAAAAGAAAAACAAAGTATCCCACAAATCGTATTAGGGTATGTACAAGCAAGTGTTACACCAATGGTTCCAGGTTTAGTTGCAGGTGGTATTTTAAAAGTAATCTTAATGTTGTTGCCATACGCAATTCCAAGTTTTGCAGGCTCATCAACAAGTATGGTTTTAGGTTGGATTGCCAATGCACCATTCTACTTTATGCCTGTATTCGTAGCTTATGGTGCTGCTAAAAAATTAGGTGGAACTGAAATTTATGCAATGTTGGTTACTGCTGCTTTACTTACTACAGAATGGGTAACTGCAGTTGGTGATGGAACTGTAATTACATTATTTGGTATTCCATGCCGCGCTATTACTTATAATGGACAATTACTTCCTGCCTTATTAATTCCAATTGCTGCTTACTATATTGAAAAAGGCTTGAATAAAGTGATTCCAGGCATCTTAAAATCATTGTTAGTAGGTTCATTAACTATTCTTGTTACTGGAGCATTGGCATTCATTGTGTTAGGTCCAGCTGGACGTTACCTTGGTGATGCAATCAGTTATGTATTCTTATTCTTAGGTGATCATGTTCCATTTATTGCGGTTGCTGTTTTAGCTGCATGTCTTCCATGGATGATTATGGCTGGAATGCACACGGCATTATCTCCATTCATGATTCAAAATATGGATACTATTGGTTATGATGCTGTTATTCGTCCTGCATTCGTATTACACAATGTTGCAGAAGGTGGAGCTTGTTTAGGTGTAGCTTTACGTACTAAAGATAAAGAATTTAGATCAGAATGTTTATCATTGGCAGTCGGTGCTATTGTTGCTGGAGTTACAGAACCAGCTATTTATGGATGTAACTTAAAATATAAGAAACCAATGTATGGAGTAATGGGTGGTGCTGCCATCGGTGGTATCGTTGCATCATTATTAGGAGCTAGAGCATTTGTGTTTGGATATTCAAATCTACTAGCCATTGCTCCAATGTTCTTATCAACTGCTTGGGCAATGTTTATTGGTGCTGCTGTATCAATTGTTGCAGCCGCTATCATCACTTATGTTTTAGGAATTGACGAAGGTCCTATTAAAGCAGCAAAAAGAAAATAATTAAAAGTTTTCTCCCAGCTGCTTAAGCAGCTGGGTTTTTTGTAGATGGATGAGGGGAGAAGTTATGATTAAACTCATTGCGAGCGATTTAGATGGAACTCTATTAGATGAGCCAAATCGAATTTCAAAAATCAATTTAGATGCAATTGAATATGCATATCAAAAAGGAGCTAAATTTTGTTTTTCAACAGGTAGAGATCTACAAAGTGTAAAAGATATTACTTGTTTATTAAAACATAAACCAGTGTTATTGCTTGGCAATGGTTCAGAAGTTTATGATGAAGATGAAAATCTAGTGTTCCAAAATTTCTTCAATAATAAGTATCTTGAAGAAGTATGTGAAATCATGAATGAACACGATGTTCCGCATATGGTTTTTACAACGGATGGTTTCTATACAACAACAAATCCGGTAGAAGTTAGACGCAGATTTATTGAAAGAATAGGAAAGATAAGAAATCAGGAAATGGCACATATTTTCGCAACAAATATGGATAAGCCTTGTAATAATTTAGTTCAGATTGAAGATATACAAGAATTTGCGAAAACAAAGAAAGTTCTAAAAGTTGAAGGATTTCACTATAACTCAAAGCCCGTGGAAGATGTAAAAAAGGAATTAGAGAAATTTACAGAGTTGTCCCATCTATCTACAGGAAAAAACAATGTAGAAGTAACGAATTTGACAGCCACAAAGGGACTTGCTTTGAAACGATATTGCGAGCATGCCAATATTAAAAAAGATGAAGTTATGGTTATGGGCGATTCTCATAACGATTTAAGTATGTTTGAATTGTTTAAATATAGTTTTGCACCAGAAAACAGTATTCAAGAAATCAAAGATTATGCATACAAAGTAGTAAAAAGCTGTGATGAACATGGAGTAAGCCAGGCTATATATGAATTTATAAAATAAACACATGAGGAGGAAATATATTATGTTGTCTATTTTTAAGAAAAAAGAAAAAGAAGTGAATACAGTAGTATGTTCAGACGATGAATTTGTTGCTGTTGCCAATGGTACATTAGTACCTTTGGAAAACGTAAGTGATCCTGCATTCGCATCAAAAATGATGGGGGATGGAATCGCAATTGAATTAAGTGAAGGAACAATCTGTGCACCATGCAACGGAACTTTAGATGTAGCTTATCCAACAGGACATGCTTTTGGAATTACACGTAATGATGGTGTAGAAATGATTATACATATTGGGGTAAATACAGTAGAAAGTAATGGCAAAGGCTTTGAGGTTCTAGCAACTCAAGGACAAACTGTAAAAGCTGGAGATCCATTAGTTAAAGTGGACTTAAAGAGTTTAAGTAAAAAATATGATATGGTCACAATGTTGATTGTTACAGATCCAAATGAAAAAGAAATTTCATTCATTGATTGTCAAGAAGTAAAGAAAGGTCAAATTATTAGTAAATAGGTGAAGAGTATGAGTTTTCCAAAAAATTTTTTATGGGGCGGAGCCGTTGCTGCAAACCAATTAGAAGGTGCGTATTTAGAGGATGGTAAACAATTGAATGTCACAGATGTGATGGTAGGGATTATTAGCAACCCAGATTTAAAATATGATGAACAAACAAATAAATGGGTTCCAGATTTTAAAGAAGATAAAGTATATTTGTCTCATGATGGGATTGACTTTTATCATCGTTATAAAGAAGATTTGGCATATATGGCACAAATGGGATTTAAAGCATTTAGAACAAGTATTTCATGGGGACGTATCTTTCCAAATGGAGATGAATTAGAGCCAAATGAAGCAGGATTACAATTCTATGATGATTTATTTGATGAAATGATCCGTTTGGGAATGGAACCTGTTATTACTCTTTCTCACTATGAAACACCGCTGCATTTATTAACTGAATACGGAGGATGGTTAAATGAAAAATTGATTGAATATTGGATGAACTATGTAAAAGTTGTATTCAATCGTTATAAGGGAAAAGTTAAATATTGGATGACATTTAATGAAATCAATAACATATTTAGAATGCCATTTGCAGCTGGCGGCGTGTTGAAAACAACGCCAAATGAAAAAGGAATTCCTAATGCTGATTTAACAGATGCTGAATTGTATCAAGCGGCACATTATATTTTTGTTGCGAACGCAAAGACAGTAGAATTGTGTCATGAAATTGACCCAGAGGCAAAAATTGGATGTATGCTATCGTTATCGAGCATGGCTACTTATCCATACAGTTGTAATCCGGATGATGTATTTGGTGCTTTACAATTCCAGCGTAAACAAAAATTGTTCTTAGATGTAATGTGTAAAGGATATTATCCAGGTTATGTAAAACGTATTTGGAATGAACAAAACTGTACACCAGTTATGAATGAAGAGGATTTAGAAATAATTAAAAACAACACAGTGGATTATATTGCGTTCAGCTATTACCGTAGTGCTGTATATAAATCAGATGGTTCTATTACTGTAGATACTGGTGGAGCTGCTGGTGTTGAAAATCCATATTTGGAAGGAACATCACCAGAACCATGGCGTTGGCCTATTGATCCAAAAGGAATTCGTTATGTATGCAACATTTTAACAGATGAATATAATTTACCATTATTCATTGTAGAAAATGGTATTGGATTAGATGAAAACTTGGATTCTGAAGGTAAAATTCATGATGATTTTAGAAAAAAATATGTAAAAGATCATCTTGTTCAAATTGAGGAAGCAATTAAAGATGGCTGTGATGTAATGGGATACTTATATTGGGGACCTATTGACGTTGTAAGTGCTGGTACAGGTGAAATGCGTAAACGCTATGGATTTGTTTATGTAGATCGTTTTAATGATGGAACAGGAACATTAGAAAGAAGTAAAAAAGACTCTTTTGAATGGTTTAAAAACGTGATTGAAACAAATGGTGAAGAGTTGTAGGAGGACGAATATGAAATTTCCTGAAGGCTTTTTATGGGGAGGCGCTACAGCCGCTAACCAATATGAAGGTGGTTGGAATGAAGGTGGAAAAGGATGGAGCGTTTCTGATTGTGCTAAAGCACATTTTGATACAGATGTAACGAATTTTTCCGCACATAATGAAATCACAAGTGAAGAAATTCAGTATGCGATGGAACATCCAGAAGACATGGTGAATTATCCAAAGCGCCATGGAAGTGATTTTTATCATCACTATAAAGAAGATATTGCTTTAATGGCAGAAATGGGATTTAAAGTATTTCGTATGAGTATTGCGTGGTCTAGAATTTATCCAAATGGAGATGATTTAGAACCAAATGAAAAAGGGTTACAATTTTACGACAATGTGTTTGATGAATGTAAAAAATATGGCATAGAACCATTGGTGACAATGTCCCATTATGAACCACCATTAAATTTAGTGTTGAAATATAATTGTTGGTATAACCGAAAAACAATTGATTTCTTCTGTAAGTTTGTAGAAACAATCTGTACTCGATATAAAGATAAAGTAAAATATTGGTTAACTTTTAATGAAGTAGATAGTATGATTCGCCATCCATACACAACTGGCGGATTAATTCGTGATCGATTTAAGGATAAGAATTTTGAAGAAGTTATTTTTCAATCTATGCACCATCAATTTGTGGCGAGTGCCTTGGCAACAAAAATATGCCATGAAATCATTCCAGGCTCTCAAGTAGGATGTATGCTTACAAAATTAACATATTATCCATATTCATGTCGTCCAGAAGATGTATTGGAAATGCAACAAAAAATGCGTTCTATTTATTGCTATAGCGATACACAAGTATTTGGGGAATATCCAGCATATTTATTGGCTCGTTTTAAAAATCATGGATTAAATATCGTGATGGAAGAAAAAGATCTTGAAATCATGAAAAAATATCCTGTTGATTTTATTTCTTTCTCCTATTACATGTCTAGCTGTGTCGCAAAAAACACAGAAGGACTTGATACAACAGAAGGAAATACTGTTACAGCCATTAAGAATCCATATTTGCCTTCAAGTGAATGGGGCTGGCAAATTGATCCAATTGGACTAAGAATTTCTTTGGTTGATCTGTATGATCGCTATAGAAAACCATTGTTTATTGTTGAAAACGGATTGGGAGCTAAAGAAGAATTGGTTCCGGATGGAAAAGGTTCTTATACAGTAAATGATGATTATCATATTGATTATTATAAGGCACATTTTAAAGCTATGTATGATGCAATTCACGAAGATGGAGTTGAATTACTAGGATATACATCATGGGCATGCATAGATTTAGTGAGTGAAAGCACAAAACAAATGTCAAAGCGATATGGATTTGTATATGTTGATGCAGATGATTATGGAAAAGGTACTTATAATCGATATAAGAAAAAGTCTTTCTATTGGTATAAACATGTTATCGAAACAAATGGAGAATGTTTGTCTGAATAATGTCCTTATTATTAACGAAACAAATCGCAGAATTGTTTATAATGATTTTACTAGGTTATATTCTAGTCAAATCAAACTTATTAACCAAGCAAGACAGTAAAGTATTATCGACAGTCGCATTATATATAGTCACTCCATGTGTTATTATCAATGCATTTCAAGTCCAGCATTCTCAAGATGTAAAAAATGGACTTATACTTTCTTTTCTTACAGCTATAATTATACACATCATATATATTGTTGGAGTAAGAATAGTTGGAAAGGCATATACGTTAAATGGAGTTGAAAAATCAACTATTATCTATACGAATGCAGGAAATTTAATTATTCCTTTGGTACAAGCTTTGTTAGGAAAAGAATGGGTTGTGTATACAACAGGATATATTCTTGTTACAACGGTATTTATTTGGACACATGGCAGAATGTTGATATGTGAAGAAAAAGGCTTTAATGTTAAAGAACTATTGAAAAACGTGAATGTAGTTGCTTGTATTATGGGAATATTGATGTTTGCACTTAAAATACAACTCCCATCTTTAATTACGGAAACTATGGATTCCATTAGTGCAACTATTGCACCAATTTCTATGATTGTTGCAGGTATGTTGATTGCAGGTATGGATGTCAAAGATTGTTTAAAGAATAAACGCCTTTATATTATTACATTTTTAAAGATGATTGTATTTCCATTATTTGCGGTAAGCTTACTTAAATTCACAAATTTATCTTCTATGGTTAAAAATGGAGATAAGATTTTATTAATTAGTCTATTAGCTTCAATAGCTCCAACTGCAGCTTCTGTTACACAACTAGCACAAATATATGATGCAGATTCAGAATATGCAAGTGCCTATTATTTTATTACAACTTTATTATGTATTTTAACAATGCCAGTATTTGTATGGTTCTATCAGCTTTAAAACAAATTAAAAGGACCGATATTCAGTGGGAGTTAAATACCGGTCCTTTGGTTTATATATAGTAACAGATAACTACGATTAGGATATTTTAATTGTAAGTATATTGTTGGAATAGGAGAAATAAATACATGATAGTAATCTGTTGCTACCGAAATAAATTATTATCTTTGGACGCGGCCTGAACCATCTCCACCTGCTAATTTCAACACTTCATCCATGCTTACCATGTTGAAATCACCTTCGACAGAGT
>URHY01000085.1 GCA_900547815.1 uncultured Solobacterium sp. | reverse complement strand
TTTAGTGTAAAGGTTATCGCAACCTAAAGGTGGGAATAAATTTTTCTTTTGACCTGTTTTCGATAAAAAAGAATGTAAATATATCTTAAATGATCAATATTTTGTATAATTAGTGTGTAGTTTAATATTGGAGAAAAGAATATGAGATGTATCTTAATGAATAAGAATACACCTGTACTAGAGGCTGAATATAATAGTGGTGTTGGTGTATTCACAAATATATATGTGTTGTATAATATGGAATATGCGCCTTATCATTTGCGTAATTCAGATTCTTTGTGTGTTGAATTGAGTGAATGGTTTAAAAATCGTGGAATCCCATCCTTTAGAGATCGGTTGGATTTATTAATGCACCGTTTGAATGTACATGCACCAAGTGAATTATTGGATAAGGCTTTTGGTTTATCCTTATCCGATCAATATTGGTTAAAACCAATAGATTTGAATATATCCTATGATAAGATCAATTTCTTTGAAAACGATTTTGAATACGCTCCATTTATGGATGCTTCTTTATCAAAGAATACGAATTGTATTCAAAATGAGTCTTCATTATATTCTCCAAATAATACAACGGATGGTATGTTAAAAAAGGCTTGGATCATTGAAGATGGAATTCGCTATTTACTTAAAGGCGGATATAAAAGTGAAACATTACAACCTTTTAATGAAGTTTTGGCTAGTGAAATTTGTAGAAGACTTGGATTTGATCATGTTGACTACTCTTTGGCTATCTACAAAGATATGGTTGTTTCTAAATGTCCATGTTTTATTGATGTCAATACAGAGCTTATTACGGCTCGTCAAATTATGGATGATACAATTGATGACTATGATTCTTATATTCATAAATTAGAGTCTGAAGGTATTGAAGATGTTCGTATTAAAATGGAGAATATGTTCGTATTGGACTACTTAATGTTGAATGAAGATCGTCATTTAAATAATTTTGGCATCATTCGAAATGTGAACACACTCAAATGGATGGATGTCGCACCTATATTTGATAATGGACAAAGTCTTAATATTCAATACTACGATGATAATGAAATGCATGTTGTAGGTGAAGGAAAATTCTTTTATGAAATAAAACCCTTTAAAGAGATCATTCAAGTCGTACAAGATTTAAACCGCATTGATATAGATGCACTACAAGATTTACCTGCATGGTTTGACGATTTATTGCATCAATATCAATATGTGACTTACTATTCAGATCAACGTATTCATAAGCTATGTGTTTTGTTGAATCGACAAATTCATAATCTTAAGTTTTTCTTAAGTAGTTGAGATAACACAAGATTCATCTTATAATTGAATCAATCGAAAGGATGTTTGTTATGTTTTGTAAAAATTGTGGTCACGAAATCAGTGACGATGCAAAGTTCTGTTCAAATTGTGGAACAAAAGTAGAAGTCGAAGAAGAGATTGTTGAACCTATTGAGGTTGTCGATAAAACACAAGCTAAAGAATGGTATTATGTAGAGAATAATGATTCTAAAGGTGCATTTACTTTAGAAGAAATGAAAGAATTGATTGAATCCAATAAAATTACGGGTTCTACTCTAGTATGGAAGGCAAGTTTAAAGGATTGGCAAAAACTAGAGGATAGTGAACTCAATCAATTTATGCGTGTGGATGAAGAAAAGAATTGGTATTATGTTGAAAACAATGATTCCAAAGGACCTTATTCACAAGAAGAAATGAAAGGGTTTATGGATGCGGGTATTCTTTCAGGCAATAGCTTTGTATGGAAAACAGGTATGCAAGATTGGACGCACCTAAAAAATACCAAGCTTGCAGGAAATGAAATGCCAGAACAAGAACCTACACCCCAACCTTCTTATTATGGGGTTAAAGAAAAGAGTATTGCCTTAAATGTTGTATTAAGCTTTGTGACATGTGGAATATATGGTCTTTATTGGCTATATACCATCGCCAAAGATTTAAATGATTTATGTGCAAGCCAACACCAAGAAAAAGGACCCGATCCATTCCTTGTGGTTGTATTAAGTATTGTCACTTGTGGTATATATCAAATTTACTATATGTATAAAGCAGGTAAGATGGTTTCTAGCCTTACTAAAAATGGTCAACACCTAAGTGATGATAGTATTGTATTGATGGTATTAGCCATTCTACAGCTATCCATAGTTTCTTTTTGCATCCTACAAAGTAATATCAATGGACTCACAAAAAAATAAGATGTTAGGAATAGTTGTTATACTATTCCTTCTTTTATTATTCTATAAATGTCCTATTCAAAGTGTTACAGGCTTACCGTGTCCAGGATGCAACATGAAGACAAGTCTGTATTATCTTCTTCATTTGAATATAAATAAATCTTTGTATTATCATGCGCTACTTATTCCTACACTTATTCTTTTTGTGGTTTGTATTGTCAATTATAAAAATGAACAAAGAGTAAAAGGAATCCTTATTGTATGGTGTATTTTAATGATTGTATATTACATGTATCGTATGATTGTTTATTTTCCAAATAGTCCAATGATTTATTCAAAAAATAATTTAATTTATCTCATATTTAGACACGTATAATGTCAATTAATGATGTATTGTGAAATCAAAAGGAGGACATGATTATGTCAAACATTTATTTCACAATTACAGGTTTAAACCATTATTACGGAAATGAGTTTCTAGAAAAGGAAATGGTCGTTTATCTAAAGAAAGATAAAGATAATGAATATGATAAGGAAGCCATTAGTGTCAATCTTGCAGGACTAGGAAAGATTGGATATGTTGCCAATAGTCCATATACAGTACTTGGAGAAAGCTATAGTGCAGGAAGATTATATGATAAGATCGAAGATGATGCACAGGGGAAGATCAAGTTCATTCTAGATAAGGGAGTTGTATGTGAACTTGTAGAATAAGGGTATTAAAGAATTGGAATAGGTATAGGTAAAATGTTGTATCAGGGTGACAATAAAGTATTGAATGAGCCAAAAATTATTAAGGATGGTTTCTATAAAGATTTTGGATATGGATTCTATTGTACAAATTTCGAAAAACAAGCTAAAAGATGGGCACTCACTAAGAAGAATAAGCACGTTGTGAATGTATATTCTTATACTGAAAATAAGAATTTAAATTGTTTGATCTTTAAAGAGATGAGCGATGAGTGGCTAGATTTTGTAGTTTCATCAAGACAAGGTGAAAGACATGATTATGATATTGTTGAAGGGCCCATGGCGGATGATACAATTTGGAATTATGTGGATGACTTTGCGCGTGGATTCATTTCTAGAACTGCATTTTGGGAGTTGGTTAAATTTAAGTATCCCACACATCAAATTGTATTTTGTGCAGAAGCCGCTTTGAAATGTCTAGAATATGCTAGGAGCTACGAGTTATGATCAACAAATATTTTGATGAGCCTATCGTAGAAAATGATTTGTTTTATATTTGCTTCTTGATTGAAAAAGTGTCTAGACATCTTCATCAACAAAATCAATATGTTGTGAATCAGCTTGGATATGACAATTTGTATCATTTGATAAGTGTCGCAAATGTCTTACATTGCGAAAATTCAGATCAGATTGTTTATAATGTGATCGAAGAATATGAATTAAAGCAGGGTAATTTTCATATTGATGACGTAAATCGTGAATTATGTACAAATATTCCAAGTGAATTGAATATGGGAAAAGTATATACAAGACTTATAGTGGATACATTATATCCGGAAGAAGATTATATTGAAGGAATTATACGAATCTATAATGATCAAATATGTAAAACATTAGATGATTACAATAATGGTGCTTATTATGAACCTTCGTATGTGATTGCGCGTGCATATAAAAATGGAGAATTTTAAAAAAAGATTGCGGACTTATTGCTCCACAATCTTATCTAAACTATGAATGAATTCTACAACCATTTTACGTTTGATGTCATCGATTCGAACAAGTTTATTCAAGGCTTCAATTTCATCTTCATTATCTAGACAAACGATTTCTCGTCTTAAACGATCGATTTCATCTTCTAAACGATTTTGTTCTTTAATATACCGTTCATGAACAGCTTTGATTTGATTGTATAATTGATTATCCATGTTTACACCGCTTTCTTTAACCATCATATAGTAAATGAAGGAAGAAAACAACTTATTTTTCAAAATGATTTGAGTTTTTACTTTTTCTTTGATAAACTAAATTCAAAGCGATGACAAGAAGGAGTAATTTACTTGTATTCTTTAGAGAGCAAGTGGCTGGTGAAAGCTTGTGTGTAGGGTAGATGAAGGTAGTCTTTGAGTTGAATTTATGAAATGAAGTAGTAAATTTCGTGACACAGCGTTAATGTGAATGAGAATAAAATTAGGTGGTACCACGTCAAGCACGTCCTATGGGGATGTGCTTTTTTATATTTATGGAAAGGATGATTGTGGATGACGTTGGAAGCAAAATATAATCATTTAGCAGTAGAAAATGATAAATACCAAAATTGGATTGAAAAAGGATATTTCACAGCGGGCGATCTATCAAAACGCCCATATTGTATTGTGATCCCTCCACCAAACGTAACTGGAAAGCTACACTTAGGACATGCATGGGATACAACATTACAAGATATTTTATGTCGTTATAAAAGATTAAAGGGCTATGACGTATGTTGGGTAGCCGGAATGGATCATGCAGGTATTGCAACACAGGCAAAGGTAGATGCTCGTTTAAAATCAGAAGGAATTTCTCGTTATGACATTGGTCGTGAAAAATTCTTGGAAAGAGCTTGGGAGTGGAAAGAAGAATATGCTTCTACCATTCGTAGTCAATGGGCTAAATTAGGTTTATCTTTAGACTATAGTCGTGAACGCTTTACATTAGATGAAGGTTTAAGTCATGCCGTTCGTAAAGTCTTTGTAGACTTATATAATGATGGACTAATCTATCAAGGTGAAAGAATCATCAACTGGGATCCTGAAGCTAAAACAGCATTGTCTAATATTGAAGTTGAACACAAAGAAATCATGGGTCACATGTATTACTTTAAATATAAAGTTGTAGAAACTGGACAAGAATTAGTGATTGCGACAACTCGTCCAGAAACAATGTTTGCCGATCAAGCAATTTTTGTTCACCCAGATGACGAAAGATATAAAGACATTGTTGGAATGCATGCGATCAACCCTGCAAATGGAGATAAACTTCCAATCATGGCTGATGACTATATTGATATGAGCTTTGGTACAGCTGTTATGAAATGTACGCCAGCACATGACCCAAATGACTTTGCATTAGCTAAAAAATACAACTTACCAATGCCTATCTGTATGAATCCAGATGGAACGATGAATGATATGTGTGGTAAGTATGCAGGTATGGATCGTTTTGAATGTCGTGAAGCCTTAGTCAATGACTTTAAAGATGCTGGTGTAGTCGATCATATTGAAGAACACTTACACCAAGTAGGACACTCAGAAAGAACGGGTGTTATCGTAGAACCTTATTTAAGTAAACAATGGTTTGTAAAAATGAAACCACTTGCACAAGAAGTATTAAAGAATCAAGAAATTGAAGATCAAAGAATCAACTTTGTACCTTCTCGTTTCAATAAAACATTTGAACAATGGCTAGAAAATATTGAAGATTGGTGTATTTCACGTCAGTTGTGGTGGGGACACAGAATTCCTGCTTGGACAAACAAAGAAACTGGTGAAATCTATGTTGGTATGGAAGATCCAAAAGACATTGAAAACTGGACACAAGATGAAGATGTATTGGATACTTGGTTCTCAAGTGCATTATGGCCTTTCTCAACACTTGGTTGGCCAGAAACAACAGCGGATCTAGAACGCTATTTCCCAAATGATGTATTAGTAACAGGATATGACATCATCTTCTTCTGGGTGGCTCGTATGGCTTTCCAAACACGCTACTGCATGAAGAACCGTCCATTCAAAGACGTATTAATTCATGGTCTTGTTCGTGATACACAAGGACGTAAGATGTCTAAATCATTAGGTAATGGTATTGATCCAATGGATGTAATTCAAGAAAAGGGTGCTGACGCCTTACGTTTCTTCTTAACAACAAACTCAACTCCAGGACAAGACTTACGTTTTGATGAAACTAAGATGGACGCAAGCTGGAACTTTATCAACAAGATCTGGAATGCAGCTCGTTATGTTCAAATGCAAATTGGAGATACTAAACCAGAACTAGACATGACTAAAGCCAATAGTGTAGACAAATGGATCTTAGCTCGTTTTAACGAAGTATTAGACCATGTATCTACAAATATGGACAAATATGAATTGGCTATTGTAGGAAACGAATTATATAGCTTTGTATGGGATGATTTCTGCAGCTGGTACATTGAACTTTCTAAAGCTACTCTATATTCAGAAGACGAAAGCTTAGTCGCCAATACAAAAGCTGTTCTATATACAGTCATGATGGGAATTTTAAAAGTATTATCTCCATTCATGCCATTTGTGACAGAAGAAATCTATTTGAACTTACCTCATGATAAAGAAAGCTTAAATGTTGAAACTTGGCCAGAAAAAGTTGAATTTGAATATACAGATGCAGAAAAAGACGAAATGGCATTAGTTATCAGCGCAATTCAAACGGTTCGTGAAATCAAAGTTGAATACGCAATGAAACCAAGTGAAGACTTAACGATTTCATTACACAACGACAATGGTTATGTAACATTAAATTCAGAATCAACTGCCATTCTAGCACGTATGGCACACGCCACAGTCAAAGAAGATTTAAATACAGAAGATGTATTATCACGTACAATCGAAAAAGCTGTATTAACTGTTGCGATGGATGCATTGATTGACTTAGAAGAAGAAAAAGGAAAACTTGAAAAAGAAATTGCACGCCTAGAAAACGAAATCAAACGTTGTTCAGGCATGTTGAAAAATCCTGGCTTTGTCAATAAAGCACCAGAAGCTAAAGTCAATGCAGAAAAAGAAAAACTAGCATCTTACACAGAAAAGCTAGAAATGACGAAAACACAATTAGATAACATCCTTAAGAAATTAGGATAGTATAAATTACGCTCAGATTTTCTGGGCGTTTTTTTTAATCGACAAAACATTTGTTTCTATATCTCTTCACTTTCCTTTCTTTCTTTCTCACAATAAGAAAGAAGCAAGAAAAGAGAAAGGAAGGGATAGAAGATGTTAGAATTTGAGAACCAGAATATTGAATTTAAGCAAGAGTATGTCCCTGACATCCGAAAAGAGATAGGATTTGAAAATGCAGAGGGCGGCACATTTTATGTTGGAGTACGAAAAGATGGAGCAGTTCTGGTTATTGGCAATCGGTGGTGCAGTAATCATGGCAGGTGTTGCATCCCTCGGTACCAGTTTTGCCATTCTGCCGGAATTGAAAAAACAGTAAAAAGCCAAAAAAAAGAGTTCAACGCATCAGACTCTTTCAAGGGGTTGTCCGAAGACGACCACGGCAAAATATATCGATAGAAGCTGTTGATTACCAAATTAATTGCTACAAGAACATTTAAATTAAATTGTATACATAA
>URHY01000084.1 GCA_900547815.1 uncultured Solobacterium sp. | reverse complement strand
TGATATACAATATTGATAATTACGCTTTTTATTGTGACTAATTCTAATTTATCTATAATATAGAGTTCATTATAATCATGTTGATTGAATTATCAATAGAATATTTTATCTGTTTTGTGTGTTTGTGTTAACACAATGGTTTGTAAAAAGGACTATTATATACATAGAACTACTACAAGACTACTACTTGCAGATGTGTTCTGAAAACACTCCTCTCCGTCTAACTAACGGAGTCTTGGGTGTTTTTTTTATTTGTGATAAAATAATGGGCAGGTGATATTTGATGAGTGAAAAAAGAGAAGGTTACCAATTTGTTGGTTGGTATATAGATAAAGAGTGTACAAAAAGATTAAATCCAGGTGGGGTGCTTCCTCATTCTGTGACTTTATATGATAAATGGATTCCTATCTGGTATCCCATTGAATATGATGTGGACGGCGGAGTTATGTCGCGTCGTAATCCAAGATATACATGCATTGAATCGGAAGAATTATTGTTGTATCCGGCATTTAAGAAGGGCGTTATGTTTGTAGGTTGGCAGTTGAATGGTGAAATTATAACAAGTTTACCAGCAGGCATTCATGAACCAGTCATATTAACGGCTATTTATAAAGAATGTCCAATTATCCACTTTGAAACGTGTGGTGGAGCCAATTATATGGATGTATGTACGGATGAACATGGCTTATTGGGAAGTTTAAAGCCGCCAGTTCGAGTTGGATATACCTTTGATGGATGGTTCTGGGATTGCGATTATCGTTGGCGTTATAACTTGGATGAACCCATTCATGAGTCTTGTACTTTATATGCCCATTGGCAAGTAAGTCAATATAAGATTACATATGATTTGAATGGGGGATTAAGTAGTCGAAGAAATCCAAAGTCATATACGTATTTTTCGGATACAATTCATTTGTTGCCAGCAACAAAGCCAGGTTATGAATTTGTTGGTTGGTTTGACGAAAGAGGAAATGAGTTAAATGTCATTCGGGAGCATTCAATGGGAAATAAGCATTTAATTGCACAGTTTAGAAAGAGGGAATTGAATTAGTATGCAAAATCCTTTAGGGTATGAAAAAGAGTCATCATTATTAAAAAAGTTTGCGATACCAAGTATTATCTCAATGCTTGTATCGTCACTATATAACATTGTGGATCAAATCTTTATCGGTCAAGGTGTTGGTTTTCTAGGAAATGCTGCAACCAATGTGGCTTTTCCATTGACAACAATTGCACTTGCGATTGCATTGTTGATTGGGATTGGTTCAGCAAGTTTATTTAGTTTATATCTAGGTGAAAAAAAGCCAGAACGATCAAGTAGTATTGCTGGGAATGGTATTAGTATGTCTGTTCTTTGCTCAGTAATCTATGTTGTTTTAGTACTTGTATTTCTAGAACCGCTACTAAAATCATTTGGTGCAACAAGCACAATTATGCCTTTGGCACTTGAATATACACGAATAACAACTTTGGGTGTTCCGTTTTTGATTACGACAAATGTAATTAGTAACTTGATTCGTGCAGATGGGTCACCAAAATATTCAATGACATGTATGGTTGCGGGTGCTGTTGTGAATACTATATTAGATCCACTATTTATCTTTGTATTTCATATGGGTGTCGCTGGGGCTGCCCTCGCCACAGTAGCTGGGCAAGTGATTTCATTTTTTATTGCCGCTTGGTATATCAAGAGTTTTCAACATATTGAATTTAATAAAAGTAGTTTACGTATTTCTTTAAATGATACAAAGGAAATGGCAACCATTGGAATGAGTGCTTCATTAAATCAGATCGCAATTTTGTTTGTGCAAATCGTATTAAATAATTCATTGACGTATTATGGACAGTTTACTAAGTTTGGTAGTGATATTCCTTTAGCCGCCTGTGGCATTGTGATGAAAACCAATGCGATATTATTAGCTATTATTATTGGTATTTCGCAAGGTATGCAGCCAATTATTGGATTTAATTATGGAGCCCAAAAATATGAGCGTGTCAAAAAGACGTTCAAACTTGCGATCAGTGTAAATTTGGTTGTTTCATTTATTGGATGGGCTTTATTTCAATTCTGCACAAGCACTGTATTATCAATATTTGGATCAGGGGATGCGAACTATTTTGAATTTGCGACAATGTTTATGCGAATCTATCTAATGCTTGTATGTGTTGATGGAGTACAGATGTTATCGTCTAGCTTCTTTTCGTCCATTAAAAAAGCCTATTTAGGAATGTTTTTATCTATGACTAGACAAGTATTATTTTTGATTCCATTAGTTTTGATCTTACCTAAATTTTTTGGGTTGAATGGAATCTTATATGCGGCTCCAATTGCGGATTTTGTTGCTTTTGTAGTATCTGTTGTTTGTATATTAGCTGAATTTAAGAAGTTAAATGAATTAGAAAAAAATATGAAAGTAGACTCTCTATAAAAGGAGAGTTTTTTTCTAGAGATGACATTCTTTGGATTCTGTATTTTAAAAATGCGTAGAATTGATTATTGTCGATATTTATGGTAGAATACTAATGTTTCGCATGGAGGTATAAGTGAACGCATATTATCATTCTTTAATCGAAGAAATAAAAAAAGAGATAGATGAAAAAAGTTATGCCCAGGCGTACGAATTGATTTGTCAGGAGCTGAACATGCCTTATGTTCCACAAGATGCATTGGAGTTATTAGAATCTTATAAGTCAGAATGCAAACCTTATTTGGAACAGAAGAATAAGAGTATGGATTTCAACAAGTTACAGGATTATATTCATGGAAGTCTAGAACAGAAAATCTTTGCGATTTCTATGTTAGAAAACATGAATTTAAGAATGTGTCATGATGAAGTTCAGGTATTATTGGATTCAGATTTACCTGATGAATATAAGGGTACATTGATTGAGGCTTTAATGGAGCAGAAAATCGATGATCCATTTGATTTGATAAAATCCGGATTGAACATTACATTTATTCCAAGTGCTATCTTACCTATGGAGCAAGATTCGTCAATCTGTGAGGCGAGTTTATTATTTGAAAGTTGGTTTACAAATGAAGATCCAACAATGGTTCAATTTTGTATGTCACTTTTGATGCAGCTTGTTTTATATGAAAGACCATTTGATCAAGAAGATAAAGATCCTTACCAACTTGCGAAAAGTGTAACAAGACTTGTGTATGATGCAATGCAGAAATCCGATGAATGGCCTGGTTTTGTGAAAAAACAAGGTCTTGAAAAAATTGAGGATATTGAGTTATCCATTGAAAAGCGAGGAGAAAACAATGACTAGTACTTGGACTTTGAAAGAAAATTCTACTGGTGAATTAGAAGTAACTGTAGAAGGTGAAGCTTGGAAAAAAGCACAGAAAAAAGCATTAAACTATGCTAAATCTCACATGAGTTTGAAAGGATTCCGTCAAGGACAAATTCCTGATGCATTAGTTAAAAAACAACTTTCTTCAAAAGCATTATATGATATGGCTAGTGAAGAAGTTGCTAATGAAGCATTATCAGAAGGAATCAAAGAACACAATATCGAATTAGTAGCTCGTCCTACTTTAGATGTTAAAGAAGCTGATGATGAAAAAGCCGTATTAGTATTTACATGTACAGTACTTCCTGAAGTAACTTTAGGTGAATACAAAGGATTAGAAATCAAAAAAGCTGATGTAGAAGTTACAGAAGAAGATGTTGAAAACGAAGTTAAACGTGTTCAAGATCGTTATGCAGACTGGGTTGTTCGTGAAGATGACGATGCTGCTCAATTAGGTGATCAAGTAGTTATCGATTTTGTTGGAACAAAAGATGGCGTAGCATTCGAAGGTGGATCTGGAGAAAACTATCCATTAGAACTTGGTTCAGGATCATTCATTCCAGGTTTCGAAGAACAATTAGTTGGAGTTAAGAAAGGTGAAGAAAAAGACGTTGAAGTTACTTTCCCTGAAAACTACCAAGCAGCTGAACTTGCTGGTCAACCTGCAACATTCCACTGCACAGTTCACGAAGTAAAATATAAAGATCTTCCTGAATTAAATGATGAATTAATCAAAAAATTAAAGATTGAAAACGTTGAAACAGTTGATGCTTATAAAGAAAAAGTAAAAGCTGACTTAACTGCTCAAAAAGAAAGAGAAGCAGAAGAAAACTTCACTAATGAATTATTAGGAAAAGTTTGTGACAACGCAAATGTTGAGATTCCAGCAGCTATGATTGATGCAGAAGTTGATCGTATGTACAGAGAATTTGAAGGTCGTATGCAACAATCTGGATTCACTGCTAAACAATTCTTAGAAGCAACTCATCAGACTGAAGAAGCAATTCGTGCTCAAATGAGCCCAGAAGCTGCTGCTCGTGTTAAAACTCAATTAGTATTAGAAGCTATCGTAAAAGCAGAAAGCATTGAAGCTAGTGATGAAGATGTAGAAAAAGAATTTACTACAATGTCTGAAATGTACAACATGGAAGTTGAAAAAATCAAATCATTGATTTCTCCAGAAAGTATTAAAGCAGATTTAGCTAATCAAAAAGCATTAGACTTCATTAAAACTTCTGTAAAGTAGTATAATGTAAACGAAAAAAGACGCCTAGCGTCTTTTTCCATATTTAATATAAGGAGGTTTTTGTATGGAATTAAATACCTATCCTTTAGTTTGTACAAGAGGCGTTGTCTTATATCCAAATCAAGAAATTGTGATCGATGTAGGCAGAGATACTTCTGTACATGCTGTTGAAAATGCACAGGATAATTATGATAAAAAGATTTGTTTATTTTCTCAAAAAGAACTTGAACAAGAACATCCTGGAGTAGAAGACATATATTCTGTAGGGACTTTGTGTGAAGTTCGTCATATTCGTCGTTTTGATAACTTTTTACGCGTTAAATTCCGTGGAATTAAGCGTGTTAAACTAAATAAATGGGTCAATGGAAGTTTGAGTGATCTTGCTGAAGTTGAAGTTCTTGAAAGTGAAAAACAAGATGCTGTCGAAGAAGAAGCTTTACTTCGTATGATTGCAGATGAACTTGATCGTATGCAAGGACAAGAACGTTTTGTAACAAAAGAAATTGTCATGGAAATTTCTAAAGGTATGGGCGGTGAATTCTTAAGCGATAAAGCTGTTCAAGGGTTACCTTTAGATATTGAAAGAAAGCAAAAATATCTTGAAACTCTTGGGGTGAATGATCGTTTGATGATGTTGCTTCAAGACATGGCAAAAGAAAAAAAGATGAGTGAAGTTGAAAAACAAATCAACGAAACTGTAAAAGAAAGAATTGATCAAGGACAGAAGGACTACTATCTTCGTGAAAAGATGAATGTCATTCGTGAAGAATTAGGGGATACAGTTGCTCAAGACGAAGATGCAGCTAAGATTCGTAAGCGTTTAGCTGAAAATCCATATCCTGACTACATTAAGAAAAAGGTATCGGATGAAGTCAGTCGTTATGAAATGCTTCCTATGGCTAGTGGAGAAACTGGTGTAATCAAGGCATATATTGATTGGTTAATGGATCTTCCTTGGTGGCAACAAACAAAAGATAATGAGGATTTAAATGCGGCAGAAGCCACTTTAAATGCTGATCATTATGGTCTAGAAAAAGTAAAAGAACGTATTCTAGAATATTTGGCTGTTAAACAAATGACAAATTCATTAAATGCACCAATCATTTGTTTGGTAGGTCCTCCTGGAGTTGGTAAAACATCTTTGGCAAAAAGTGTTGCACGTGCTTTGGACCGTAAATTTGTGAAGATGTCACTTGGTGGTGTTCGTGATGAAGCTGAAATTCGAGGACATAGAAGAACGTATTTAGGCGCTTTACCTGGACGTATCATTCAAGGTATGAAAAAGGCTGGAGTGATTAACCCTGTATTCTTAATTGATGAAATTGATAAGATGGCTAGTGATTATAAGGGAGATCCATCAAGTGCTATGCTTGAAGTATTGGATCCTGAGCAAAACTCAGTATTCTCAGATCACTATATTGAAGAGCCTTATGATTTATCAAAAGTATTATTCATCGCAACGGCTAACTATTTAGAAAATATTCCACCTGCATTAAGAGATCGTTTGGAAATTATTGAATTATCAAGCTATACAGATGCAGAAAAGGTTCATATTGCCAAGGATCACTTAGTGCCTAAACAATTAGAACTAAACGGATTAAAACCATCTCAATTAAAAATTGATGATGATATGTTACTATATTTAATTCGTTACTATACTCGTGAAGCTGGAGTTCGTTCATTAGAGCGTACAATTGCGACAATTTGCCGTAAAACAGTATTGGCAATCTTAAAAAACAACAAACGTAGCATCAAGTTGACTAAGAAATTAGTTCATGAGTGGTTGGGTAATGAAAAAGTAGATTATGGTAAAAAAGAAAAGAAAGATCAAGTCGGAACAGTAACAGGACTTGCCTATACAAGCTTTGGTGGAGATATTCTTCAAATCGAGGCAACTCGTTTTACTGGTAAAGGACGTCTTGTTCTTACTGGACAATTAGGTGATGTTATGAAGGAAAGTGCTAGTATTGCGCTAGACTATGTTCGTACACATGCGAAAGAATTCAAAATTGATCCAAAATTGTTTGAAGAAAATGATGTACATATTCACGTACCAGAAGGAGCTGTTCCAAAAGATGGGCCAAGTGCTGGTGTTACAATGACAACGGCATTGGTATCTTGTTTCTCAAATATTCCAGTTAAGGCAAATTTAGCTATGACTGGTGAAGTTACGCTAAGGGGAAATGTTCTTCCTATTGGTGGCTTAAAAGAGAAATCATTGGCTGCACATCGTTCTGGAATTGATACAATCTTGATTCCAAAAGAAAATGTAAAAGACTTAGATGATGTACCTCAAGAAGTAAAAGATGCAGTTACTTTCATTCCTTGTTCAAATGTCTCTCAAGTGTTACATAACGCATTGGTAAAATAGTATGATCAGTGAATTTGTGATTAGTGCTGTTGAAAAAGAACAATGGCCGGAATCTGATTTACCAGAAGTTGTAGTCGTTGGACGTAGTAATGTTGGAAAATCAAGCTTTATTAATGCACTGACAAATAAGAAAAAACTTGCCTATGTAGGAAATACACCAGGTAAAACACGTTTAATCAATTTCTTTAAGATTGATGATACATGGATGTTGGTGGATGTTCCAGGATATGGCTATGCGAAAATGTCTAAACAAATGCTGATCAAGATGGGTAAAATGATGGATACTTATTTTAACCAAAGAGAGCAGATTTGTTGCGTTGTACAACTTGTCGATGCAAGACATGGCGCTACACATGATGATTTAGATATGATTGAAATGATTCAAAGTCTTGGAATTCAAATCGTTATTGTAGCTACAAAAGTTGACAAGATTCCTAAGACAAAACGTGTTCGCGCATTGAAAGATATTTCTCAACAACTTCATTTGCCAATGAAAAACATCTTTGGAATTAGTAGTACAGAAAAAACAGGTTTTGAACCTGTCTTAGAAAGAATCAATGAAATTGTAGAACAGGCTAAAAAATAGTCTGTTCTTTTATAATGCAATCTAAGAACACTCGTGACTTTAATTATGAGATGAATTAGATTGACAGATGTTAGATAAATAATTTAATAATAAATGATAAATATAGTACTTTAAATATATACATATGTTATAATACATTAGAAAATTAATACATCAATGTTGATAAAAAACACCAATCGAAGC
>URHY01000083.1 GCA_900547815.1 uncultured Solobacterium sp. | reverse complement strand
TTGCGCCCTTTTGTACTTCTAACTTCTCCTTTTCATAAATTATATTTTCAGATTATTGTACCTCCGCACTTGATTTACCAGCCAATACCGCACTGATCTTATCCTTCGCAAGTTTTACTGTACTCTGATCTGGAATCATGACATAAGCCGCATCTCCAAGTTCAGCACACATTAAAGTATCTCCTGTACCATCCACCATATACTGCTCCATATTCCAAGTTGGATTGTTGTTTAATTGATACTTAATTAAAGCCGTAATCTCATCATTGGACATAGTAGTTGAGAAAGTGTTAGCCATGGTATCCATGATCGCAGCATAGTTTGTGATCACACTTGGTTTTGTTGCTTCTCTTACAATTCCCATAAGGACTTGTTGCTGATTCTTTGTACGCTGACGATCCCCTTCTTCATAAGAATAACGC
This sequence comes from uncultured Solobacterium sp., assembly GCA_900547815.1. Lineage (GTDB taxonomy): Bacteria > Bacillota_I > Bacilli_A > Erysipelotrichales > Erysipelotrichaceae > Holdemanella. The sequence continues at coordinate 7,533 of URHY01000083.1, read as the reverse complement.
TCACGCGCATAAGCTAGTGCCTGCTGACCATTCAAATGATTCAAACCTTCATGTACGCTAAATGAAGATGTTGTTGTGGCATAACCAGGCTCTACATACACATCCACACCACCTAATACATCCACAAGCTCTGTTACCGTATCAAAACCAACTTTAAACGTATAGTTGATCTCAATCCCCAATAACTTCTCTACCGTACGCTTTGTCGTATTTGTACCATGAATACCCGTATGTGTAATCTTATCCAAAGCCCCTTGCATACAGCCATCCCCTTCATCACAAGCTGTAGTAACATAGAAATCACGTGGAATGGAAGTTAATAAAATCGTATGTGATTTAGGATTGACTGTAGCTACCATGATCACATCACTTCTTCCATTCTCATCAAAGCCACCACGAGTATCCGATCCAGAGATCAATATATTAAAAGGCTTTGTTGTAATGTTATCGACAGAACTTGCTAAATCATTATTTTTGATTTTATAAGAAGTTTGATACACAATACGCGTATTCGAATCAAAATTCGCATAGTTTTCCATATCCAAAATTTGAGCACGACTTGACTCATTAATAATAATCGAATCGACTTGTCCATTATAGAAAGCTTCTAATAAAGCGGATAAACTATCATATTCCATTTGATTTAAAACAATTCCATCCTTACTCAATTCTTTAAGTGCCTTTTTAGAACCCTGTTCATTCAAACGCAAAGTCCCCACACTTACATCGTTCAACTGCGATTTATTTTGAATATCACTCGATTCTTTGATAATCACACTCACCGTATTCTTAGCATGTTTGGCAACATTTGTAATATTACTTAAAACACTTTGTGTTTTAGAAATATAATACCCACCAAAACAAGATGCAGCACAAACAAGTAGAGTCAATACAACACAAATAATTTTTGAAACCAAGTTCTTACTAAAATATACAAGCAATAACACAAAAATGGCATTCAAGACAACCACTCCAATAGTAAGTGGAAATAAGAATTTAGATGGCAATACATTCAAACGAATCACTTGATACAATAAATAAAATGAAGAAATCACCAATACAACACTCAATAAAATACTCAATACTTTCGAAAATTTACTTTGCTCTTTCATAATTAAACTGCCCCTCTTCCATAAAGCACTTGTTTGACTGTTTTACAAAGTAGTGTAACATCCAGCCAGAAAGACCAGTTTCGATAATAATATTCATCTAATATTAAACGTTTTTCAAAACTTACATCACTACGACCATGGCTTTGCCACATCCCCGTAATGCCAGGCTTACAAGCCACAACATCCTCATAGTATTCGCCCATATCGACTTTTTCTTTTGGCAAATAAGGACGAGGCCCAATCAAAGACATTTGGCCAAAGAAGACATTGATAAATTGAGGGAATTCATCCAAACTCTTCTCACGCAAGAAACGACCTGCACTTGTGATGCGCGGATCATTCGCAAGCTTTTTATTCTTCTGATACTCTTCACGAATCGCAGGATCTTTGGCCATTAAATCCTCTAAGATCTTGTCAGCACCAAGCACCATTGTACGATACTTATACATCTTAAATTCCTTGCCATTTTTACCTATACGATTCTGCGTAAAGAAGACAGGGCCTCTATCTCCTTCCATACGATTTTTAAAGAATACATATACCGTTAAAGGAATCAAGATTATCATGCCACATAGTCCTGCACAAATATCCATACAACGCTTTAAGATATAAGAACCCAATTGATTCACTCCACGAGAGTTTGAAATCATTAAAATACCATCAAAATCCTCAACCTTCGTATCAAACGTCACTAAGCCAGTTACTTGCGGTAAATATTTAATGTTCAATACCTTACCCTTAAACATCTCAAACAATTTATTTAAATTTCTACGATTGATTTCAGGAATCGCAATCAATACCGTATCAATATCATGCGATTTTATAAAATCATCCACCTCATCCAATTCAATCGTTTTCTTTTTAGAAACAACCTGTTCTTGATGAATTCCATATGACTTACAACTCACATATCCCTGCACATCCAATAATGAATAACTATTGCCACGACATACAAAGGCCAATTGCGCAGCCGTATGACCCGTACCTACTATCAGAGTATTATGTTTATAACGCTCCCTAAAGATTTTATGCGAATATCTTGAGTTGAATCCGGCAAACACAAACAATGCCAATGTTAATAAAAGGAAACCATAGATCTTACGAATGGTCCATGAATTAAATGGGAAAATCAAAAAACTTCCAAAGAAAAAGCCCATATGCGAAAGAATCAATAAACGAATCTCATCATACATCAATAACACTTTGCCTTGATAACGCCCAATCAAGATCTGCATTAAAAAATACAGTGCACATAACTTTATTGTATATTCTCCAAAGAATCGTAATACATTGATTTCCTGCAGGAAATTAATTAATATCCAGTAAAATATAAATTCTATTGTGATTTTTAAAGTACCTATTTTTGACATAGTCTTTTCACTCCATATATAACCTCATCTAATTATATAAAAAAAAGAAGAAAAGCACAAATTACAACGTACTATCTTCCATTCTCTACTCATGACTTGATCCATTTTTTGTTTTTATAATCATATTTATAACCAAAAACAATGAGAAAAGCATTTACCATTTGAAAATAAGTCAACCTATTATTAAGACGACGAATTTCTTCAAGTTGTAAAGCCTTAGTAAATGAATCTAAGGTATATTCCTTTTGAAACTTTATACCTTGTTCAAAAGAAACATAATAATGTAAATTGTTTTGGATTAAATCAAATACCTTAGTAAATAATTTTTTAATTCTTGGCAAATTCAGAATTAATAAATCAAATGCCAGAGGATTTTGTTTATAAATTTCATTTGCAGCATCATAAAATTGTTTAAGAAAATCAAGTGCTCCAACAGCACCAATATTGCCAAGTGTATCCACTAAAAATTCAAGACGATCAAATTCATATCCATAATTATTCAATTCAGAAATTTTTGCATCTACAGGATCAAATTTAGTCTTTAATACTCCATCATCAAAGTAATAGGACATCCATATAACAGGAGTGTACTTATCATTAAATTGCTCATTTTTAAAACATAAGTGTAAGTGTAAAGGTACCTCTATCCCTAAAGGATCGAATACATCCCTTGCGGTTGTCGTATCAGTAATTGATGCAGTACCTTCATAAATTAGCGAATATTCAATTCCATTTTCAGTTACCGAATTTCGATAAACAACAACTTTCATTTCTTTTGACATTAATATTATAAAGCTCCTTCTTTTGTTTCCTCATTATAAATACGCACAAACTCCTTATATTCACTCGAATCCTTAGACATAGGTGCCTTGATGACTGTATTTTCATAAAGCGCAAAATCCGTATGAATAATATTCCTACTCTTATCCCATACATTTAATCCTGCAATCTTTATTTCAGCATTTTTAAACTCATTTTGAATCGCATCCACCACTTGTTTCATTGAATGTCCTGTATCGACAGAATCATCCACAACCAAAATACGATCAAAAGAATGTCCCTTTAACTTTTCTAAACTTTCATGAAAATGAATCTTTCTTTCCGTATTCTTATCATGCGTATTTGACTTTAATTCCATACTGATCAAGAAATTACGCACAAAATTAGGCATTAAAGAAATAATAGGACCCACAATCTCCTTTAATTTATTTCCCTCACGCGTTGCACTAATGCCGACCATTGGTACTTCAAAGACTTCACTCATCTCTTTACCAATCAAATAGCCTGCTCTAGCTACATAGACAACTAAATCTGGACAATATGTTTTCTTTAATTCTCTAGCCCAACTATTACATTCACTTTTTAATTTTTCTATTGATAACTCTGTATATTTCATTGAAATTCCCCTTTACAATCATTTTTATTAATTTAACGACCCTAGTCACTTTATGAGCCAACTTTATACATGGCTTGGTATGGAAAGTACAACTTTTAATAACATCCCTAAATTCAGAACCATTTTTTGGAATACAATCCACTTCCATATAGTTTCTACCAATTTCCATTAAAGTATGTGCATCTGAACCAATCACTTTAACCAAACCATATTTATTGGCAATCCTGGTTTGTTGAACACCATATTTTTCATCCACATTTCTACCATTATAACATTCCATACAATCAATACGATGTGAATTACTAAAAATACAATCCTCACTAAGAACCGTTTTAGACCTCTTTTCATCATAAGGATGTGGTACATAGACTACACCATCCTGACTTATAATACGATCTATCGTTTCATCACAAGATAAGCCAGCCGGTATTTCTTCATTTAAATAAAGTCCAATAATTTCTCCTGATGAAGTCATAATTTCTTCACCAACAATCACAAAGACCTTATTCTTTCTTTTTGAACAATATTCCTTAAACTTTAATGCTCCCAAGATATTATTATGTTCACAAATCGCAATCGCATCAATATGACACAAACGACACTTCCTATACAACAAGGAATGCAGAAGTAGACTGTCTTTTGAATATCTTGTATGGCAATGTGTTTCTAAACGAATCATAAGTAAATTTTCTCCATATGCAATATAATACCATACGAACACAAAATAAAAAAACCTTCCATTTTCTGGAAGGTACAGTAATTATCCTAAAATTGTAGATATTACAGTAAATGTAGCTGCATCAACAATTGATGTAGTAGTAACATCATTTAACACAAATGTGACTGTATATTGGTTTGTATTTGAATCTAAAGAACAAGTAATATTCGTAACATCATCTTGTTCTAAACCAGAATTAGCCAATGCTGAATTGATAGCCTGTTGTTGACTGTCATCAAATGAAGTAGAAGAGCTTTCTTTTTTCTTAGTTGTTGTTGATTTTTCTTCCTTAACTGGTTCTTCAACCTTTTCCGTTTCAGCAGTCTCTTCTTTAGCTCCACGCTTAAAACTACGTTCCTTTATTATCCCATCTTTTCCAATCTTATATTCATAAGATCCACCATTCGTACTAAATGAAACAATGTATGAACCTTTTTGTTCTTTGATTGATACATTTTCACATTCACTTTTTGTGGCATTCGCATCATCTCTAGCTACTTCTAGAATATCTTCTTTTGTGATTTCTAAACCAGACTTACCACAACCTGTTAAAAGAAGACCAAAAGCTGTAAGGAATATTAAACTATTTCTTTTTACCATCGTCGTCTCCCCCCCCATAACCATAGCCATAGCCATAGCCATAACGCTTTTCATCATTCATATCCACTTTATTTAATACAATACCAATCACATGACCACCATTACGCTTTAAGTCATTGATAGCAGCCTTTACCTTACGTTTATCTGCATTCTTAGCATCTACTACATAAAGAACTCCATCACTCAAGTTACATAATGGGATACTATCCGAAGCTACTAATACAGGAGGTGAGTCTATAATAATATATCCAAATTCTTTACGAGCTTGTTCTAAAAAACGTCCCATTCTTTTAGAACCTAATACTTCACTAGGATTTGGTACTTTGTGACCTGATGTTATAACAGTCAGTGTCTGACCACCTTCAAATTGAATTTCTTGCACACCATCATAAGAATGAATGCTTAAACCATCTTGAAATTGTGCAATAATATTTGTAAGACCAGATCGATTTGAAATTTTCATCATCTTATGAAGCGAAGGATTTCTCAAGTCACAATCTACCAATAAAACATTTTTATATTTAGCTGCCATAATACGAGCTAAGTTAGTAGCAACTGAACTCTTTCCTTCATTTGGAATTGTACTTGCGATACTAATTACTTGGATTTCCTCATCCATTTGACTAAACTCAATATTTGTACGCAACCCACGATAAATCTCATCTACATCAAACTGATTTCTCTTTTTCTTTGCCATTTCTATCTCCTAAAGAAACTAAAACGCTTCTTTTTCTTTACAACCTCAATATTTAATATATCCATATCACTCAAGATACGCTTAGGATTCTCATAAAACAATATATCCGCATTCTCACTGCCAATACGCTTACTTACTACAGAATACGCATCACTCAATTTAGAAATACGATTCCCACTACTTCTATGCGTATCTGTCGCAATCACATCACAATAGCCATCATCTAATAAAGATAAAGCATTTGATTGAATCGTCTTTCCATGCATTCCTAAAATAGAAGTTCGATTGATCTGTAAAACACAACCCATATCAATCCAATTATCAATAATCGAATAATCAAGTCCTGAATGAAAATAACGCTCAATATGCGCAATCACAGGAACAAAACCCTTTACCTTCAATTCATACAAACAATCATCTCTATAATCAATTGAATGAATGTCACGAAGAACATTATATTCCACAAGCATATAACGAGATTCATTTAGTGTAGGATATAAATCTAAATCCAATCCATCAATAAACTCACTGTTCATCATGACTTCCCCACCACAATAAATTGGTATTGGACTCATTTCTTTTAATTCCATTTGACGAGAAACAATCTCATTATATATAGAACGATCAAGTTGACCAGGAATAAAGTGTGGTGTACTACATATTCCTACAATACCATCATTACGAGCTAATTCTAATGAACTTTGAGCATCCTCAATAGATGGCATCCCATCATCAATACCCCAAGCAATGTGTGAGTGAATATCTATAAACTTTGCCATTATACTTCAGGGAATTCAGCAAAAACAGGAATACCCAAATACTTTTCTGCCTCTTCTTTAGTACGCAAACGATTATCCAATAAGAACTTCAATACCGCATAACCAACACCAATGACACCACCAACTAAAGTAGCCATCATGGTGTTTTTCTTAATACTCGGTCCACTAGGAACATAAGACAATTTCGCCTTATCTACAATTTCAATATTACGAACATTTAAATTCTTCTGCATTGTCTTAATAAATGTATTTACAGTTCCATTAGCAATATTCTTAGACAACTTAGGATCTGTAGTTGTAGCAGTAACTTTAACAATTTCTGTATTCGTTTCATTTGTGACACTAATACATTTTTTTACACTAGAAGCATTTTCCATACCAACATCCTTAGCCACTTCAGACATAACATTATTCTGCGTCATTAAGTTAACTACATTGGTAACCAACTTACTATTCGCCATCTGTGAATTATAATCCAAAGAACCACTCTCACTAATCTGTGGAGTTAAATAAATCGATGTACTCGCTGTATATGTTGGCGCAATCAAAAACTTTGTACCTAAAAATCCACCAGCACCAAATACAATACATAATACAATAATCAATTTAATATATTTCAAAACAGCACGAAATAATTCTAATAAATCAATCTCTTCCATTTCATTTAGATCATTACTAGGCATACGATCTAATCTACTCTTTGCCATAAAAGCCCTCCCTTTTCATTCATAAGACATACTCAATAAATATAACATAATTAAAAATGAGTTTCATTAATTCACAAGTAAAAAAACTAAAAAATTGAATTTTTTGAATATATAAAACTAGATAGGGATAAATCAACCTTTAAAAGTCATAGGG
>URHY01000082.1 GCA_900547815.1 uncultured Solobacterium sp. | reverse complement strand
ATCCCTATGACTTTTAAAGGTTGATTTATCCCTATCTAGTTTTATATATTCATTTAAACTCTATCGCCTACTTTCTTTCTTATAAAACAATTAAAGATAATAACATATGTTACCTACATATTTTTAGGATTGTGTTATACTATTTTAACTGAAGGAGAAAGGGATTTTTATGGGCAGTAACTATTTAATAAAATTTCTTGAAGAAAAAGATGTGCCTACAGTTACAAAAAAAAGACATACATATTTAACGTATTATGGATTGGAACAACAAGATACATATGTGTTAAAGGAAGGCGTTATTAAAACAAGTATAATTTTACGTGATGGTCGCGAATTTAATATATCGTATATTAAAGGGCCGGATATTATTTCACTTTTAAAAGACGAAGTAAGTCAATATACGTCAGCACCATTTAATGTTCGTATAGAAAGTGATATAGCTGTATTTTATCGTATTCCAAGGGTATTGTTTTGGGAATATGTAAATCAAGATACAAATCTACAAGATTATGTAAATTCATATTATCGAAATAAATTATCAGAAGCTATTTTAAGACAACAACTTATGACAATGAATGGAAAAAATGGAGCTGTTTGTGCTTTTATTTATTCATTAATTCCATTATTTGGAAGAAAATTAAAGGATGGAATAATAATTGATTTCCAAGTTACGAACGACGATATAGCTGGCTTCTGCGGTATTTCCACAAGAAATAGTGTAAACCGTATATTAAGAGGATTACGTGAGGAAAACGTCATTACAATGGTCAATCAAAAAATCTTAATTTTAGATGAAGATTATTTAAAACAATTTATACAAGCATAATACATAACAAAGCGCAGATATTAGTTCTGCGCTTTAAATGGTTTTATGATTCTGTGATATGAAAATAATAATTGACTAGCCATCAAACACCAGATAATAGGTTCGCAAAAGCATACACCCAAATATTTAAATGTAGGTACTAGAAATAAAGTGAATACGATTTTTCCAAAGAATTCAATAAGACTTGAAATAAGTGGTGTGATTTTATATCCAAAACCTTGAATCGTATTTCGTAAATTAAGAAGAATACTTAATACAATAAAGAAAGGTACATTGATTTTTAAATACATAGCACCATTCTCAAGTACAATAGGATTGTTTGATCCTGAAAGGAAATGGACTAGATTTTCAGCTGTAAAATAGATGATTATACTTAAAAATATAGGATAGATAATACTACAAGTGTTTGCCATACGAACACCTTTCATAATACGAGTATAGTTTTGAGCTCCTTTATTTTGAGAAACAAAGGTAGCCATAGAAGCAGCTAATGTAGACAAAGGAAGACACAATAAGGACATTAATTTTCGTGCAGCTGTATGTGCGGCAATAATCTGTGTTCCAAGTCCATTGATTCCTGTTTGGAGAATGATTGTTCCAATGGATACAATAGAAAACATGAATCCCATTGAAAATCCTTGCCCTAATAAATCGTTAATCATAGAGGATTCCATATGGAAATGTTCTTTTTTAGGGATAAGTATTTTAGCATCTTTCCAAATTAAAAAGAAACAAATAATTGTCGATATGCCTTGTGCAATAACAGTAGCTACACCAGCTCCTAAAACTCCCATATCTAGAATTGTGATACAAAATATATCTAGGGCAATATTAATGATAGAAGAACAGAAAAGTACAATTAAAGGTCTAAGACTATCTCCTATTGCTCGTAACATACCTGCACCTAAATTGTAGAACATTGTGATAATCAAGAAAGCAGATATACAACGTATATAATTTAATGAATCATTATAAATAATTCTTGGAGTCTTTAAAAGAGTTAACAATGATGGCATAAAAACATAAGAAACAATTGTGATCGCAATGGATATAATAAGGCCAAGAATTAAAGATGTAGCAACACTTTTTTTTAGTTCATCTTCATTTTTTGAACCAAAGTATCTAGCAGTAACAATACTAAATCCAGTTCCACATCCATTTGAAAATTGAACAATCAATTCAAAAATAGCAGCTGTTGCACCCATTGCAGCCAGTGCATTATCGCCTAAAAAATGCCCAACTAATAAGGTATCAATTGTGTTATAGAGTTGTTGAAATAGATTTGAAAAGAAAAGTGGAATCACAAAGAAAAGTAATCCTTTTGCGATGCTTCCTTCAGTTAAAGAGTGATTTTTCATACGACAAGTCTCCTTCTAGAATAAAGAATAAACCATGTAACCAATACAATCCCTTTAATTATACTTGAAATGGAGATGGCCCACCATACACCATTAACGCCCAAAATTTGAGATAGTATAACAGCCATAGGAATTCTTGCAGATGTGAATACAATAGAAACAATACTAGGAGGTAAAGTCTTACCCAATCCATTGAAGGCTCCTTGTGTAGCAATCTCTATGCACATAAAGAGTTGGGAGTATCCTAGTATAACTAGATAATCGATTCCATATGGAAGAATAGTAGTTTCATGGATAAAACAAGAAAATATAGGACCTGGAAGAAAAATTAATATGCACGTAGTGCATAATCCCCATAAACTAACGACAAGTATTCCTGTTTTGTATCCTTTGTGAACACGATTATAATTTTTAGCGCCATAATTTTGCGATGTAAACGCATTGATAGAAGCACTAAATCCATCGGCTGCCATCCATGAAATAGATTCAATTTGAGAACCTACTTTTTGTACGGCTACACTTATAGCGCCAAAGCTAGAAATTAAACGTGCAATGTACATAGAAATGCATGTAAATAACATACTTTGAATTGAGGAAGGAAAACCTATTTTTAGAATTTTAGATATATGGCTTTTATCTGGCTTTGATAATAAGTTTATTCCTTGGAATAAATCTAGGCTTTTTGCATCATATAAAAAAACTAAAGTAACAATGATTTGAGCAATAATTGTTGCCAAGGCAGCTCCAACTACTCTTAGATTAAAGACAAAAATTAGAATCGGATCTAAAATAAGATTTAGTATTAGTCCTGTAGTGGTTGCGATAAAAGTGTTTTTTGAATGTCCAGCAGCTGTAAGAATACCAGTAAAAATTTGATTCACAAAAGAAAATAAAATAAATCCACATGTGATCCATAAATAATTTTGTGCATCTTGTATGATGACAGGATCTGATAAATTGAATAATTGAATCAAGTTCCTTTGAAAAACAATAATTATGATTCCATATATTAACGCAAACAATATTGAGATTTGAAAAGCAGCTTCAATATAATTTTTTGTTTCCATTTTATTATTAGCTCCTAGACTTTGCCCAACTAAAGCTTGAGAACCAATTTTAGGCATATTTACTAATCCATTTGCCAAATACATGAAATTACCGGATACGCCAATACTGGCAACAGCACCAGAACCCAAAAAACCAATCCATAACATATCAACTAGGTTATATGCCATTTGAATGAAATAAGTGGCCATGATTGGAATTGCCAATAAGCTTAACGATTTAAATATAGGGCCATGTAATAGGTCAACACTCTGATTTTTTTTCATACAGGAACTATTGTAGCAATTTTTCATTAAATTTTAAATAAAAAGAATGGGTACGATATACGTTCCCACTCAATTAAGCTTTCATCAATAGCTTTTTAATTGAATCTTCACTTACCGAGAAGATTGATGCGATACTTGAAATACTGAATCCTTTATCCATCATCGTTTGATACATTTCTTTTCGATTATTCTTACTGCCTTGTTCAATGCCTTGTTCGATGCCTTGTTCGATTCCTTTTTTTATTCCTTCAGCTTCCCATTCCTTTGACTTTACCTCAAGCCATCTCTTTTCAGCTTCACACATTTCAATTTCCTCCTTTTCCTCTAATTCTTCTAAATCCAACCATTCTACATCCGTTAATGTCTTGACTACTTTTAACACACTGCTTTTCACAAGCCCAAAGCTATTACTCTTTTCTTCATAAATAGACTGATCATAAATACTTCGACATATGTAGAATAGATTATGCACGTCTTCTTCATTAAAATTATATGAAGTATTTCCTGTGATTTCAATCAGATTCATTTGGTAGTCATGGAAATAAGATTTGAACCTTTCATCCACCTCTACAAGTTGGGAAAGCTGTCTAGATGCATTCCAAGGCCTTTCGCCTGTATAGAATACTAGAATGTTTACCATAGGTAGTTTTTCTTTAGCCTTATTCTTCTTTAATTTCTTTAACATTCGATCATAAGCTACATACTCATATGTTGCAGCTCTTACAACCATCGAAGCATCCACATAACTTTGATTCTCAATAATGAATGCACTATAAAGATTTCCATCATTATACTTACGAATCACATCCACATGCTTTTCTAACTCCATATTCGAATCATTCATCTCAGAATCGAGTTCTTCACAATTCTCTGGTTTAAGAACTCTTTCTCCATCAAAGAAGTACGCATTAAAGAAGTCGACAAAATAGGCATTGTTTTCTAGAAATTCTTTCATTGTTTTATCTTTTGATTTATTCATGTGATTTCATCACCTCCATATCCTTAAACGTTTTTTTTGGAGGTTTTTCGAGGAAAAATGCATATTTTGACAATTTCACATAATTCAATCTGATTTCACAACATTTACCAAAGTTATACTAAATTTATGACAACAAGGAATGTTATTCTATAAGTGCCTTAAAGATAAGGCAATGAATATAGAAAATAAACCAATATTCATATCTCTCTCCTAAAATAATAATAAACAAAAAAGAAACCATTCTAGACGCCAACACTAGAATGGTTTCTTTATTTGAAATCTGACTTTTTGATATATGCATAACTGTTTTTATATTTAGAGTTTACATTCAAATCATTATCTTTGACAGGAACTTCACTCGATATTTTATAGTATCCAATCTCTTCTTTTAAGATATGAATCGATACAATTTCTCCCTTTTTATACGTGTAAAGAACATTCTTTTTGTTTGGTGCATATACCTTTAAATCCTTAGATAATTGTATTGTTTTAATAGGATTCTTTTCTTGGTCAATACCACCTTCATCTAAGTGATAGTAAAAGCTTGCTGCTTTTTCTCCCCAATAAGGATCTGAAGCATAGCTGACATTAATACCACTTGCCTTATCACCAAACCAAGAACCATGATATCTAGAATCATTTGGGTTTAAATAGCCTTGTTGTAAAAAATTGTAGGCATGTTGTTTTACACAGTCAACTAGGGAACTATATTGATTCGCATTGTCTGGGTTTTCATCAATTGCCGCATGACCAAACAAATTGTTATAGTCAATCGCATATTGGCTTAGGCCGAGTCCACTCTCGTTCAAGGCAAGGGCATACATCATAGATGCATTGATTGAATATTTATTCTGCATTTTAAAGAATATGTCTGCCTGATTGTATAGAACAGATGCATCGCTAACACCATATTGCTCTAGATATGCATTATATATAGAATTATTTAAATAAGAAGTAGTTCTATGAGGAATATATTGATAATAATTATAATAGGGTTTTTTATTGATTTTTTTATCTTCAATTAAATCATTGTAATTTTCATAAAAATAATGGCCATCATATGAACAATAGATTGTATCTTCCTTCATGAATTTAGGAGCAGGACCAATCGCAATAGAATTCACATTTCCTTGAAAAAGATCTGTAGAAATTGTATGAATAAGAGAACCATTATAAATATAATATGTAGATAAAGTAAATGAATCATCATATAAATATAATTCAACATTGTTGATATCAGTCCAGGCTTGAACCCCGCTGATTTTAAAATGAACCTTCTTTCCATCAAAACTCGTACCTAGATATTGTGCATCTGCACCATAATTACCATTTATGTATCCTGTCTCATCATTGTCCGTGGTATATTCGGTGTTTTCAGTCACATCTTTTGTTTTTAAATTTACAAATCCAGATTTAAGTTTTAAAACCTTACCATTCTCGTTTTTAATACATGCATATTTAGAGTCTATTGTATTCATTTTTAAAGATGCAAAAATATAATGTTTATAGGAAGCTTGTACTTCACTTGTACTTAAATCTTCTACATAATATTTTCCGTCTTCTGTCATTTTTAAAATGGTAAATGGTATAACGACAAATACTAGAATCAATAGAATGATAATAAGCTTAAATGATGTTTTTTTAACTTTTCTTTTTCTTTGCATACACCATATTATACTCTTATCTGTAAAATTTGCGTAATAGGACAATTTTCATCGACAATAATTGCACTTTATATTAAAATAGATGGGGTATATCGCTAAAATAAAGCGTTTTTTAAGTGGTAAAGCACTCAAGATATAAAAATACAAAGAAAGGATGTATATTTATGGCAAAAATGGATGAGCGTTTAGAAAAAATGGTTGAACGTTATCGTGAAATCAATGATTTGATGATGCAAAGTGATGTTGTATCGGATCGTAAGACAATGGCAAAATTGGGGCGTGAACAAAATGAGTTAACACCTATTGTTGAAACATACGAAGAATATAAAAAGGCGGTTGAGGAATTAGAAGAGGCTAAAGTCCTTTCTAAAGAAGAGGATAAAGAAATTCGTGAAATGGCACAAATGGAAGTGGAAGAATTAGAACCAAAAATCCAAGATTATTTGGACCGTTTAGAATTGCTTCTAGTACCAAAAGATCCTAACGATTCACACAATGCAATCTTAGAAATTCGTGGAGCTGCTGGTGGAGATGAAGGAAATATCTTTGCCGGAGACTTATTTAGAATGTATTCAAAATATGCAGAAGCTAAAGGCTGGAGAACAGAAGTTATCGAAATGGAAGATAGTGAAGCTGGAGGATTCTCATTAGTATCATTTAAAGTCAATGGTGAAGGTGCTTATGGAACATTGAAATTTGAATCTGGATCTCACCGTGTGCAACGTGTGCCAAAGACAGAATCACAAGGTCGTATTCATACTTCTACCGCTACAGTATTGTGTATGCCAGAAGTAGAAGCTGAAGATTTTGATATTGATATGAACGACTTGGAAATTGAAACAATGCGTTCAAGTGGAGCTGGAGGACAGCACATCAATAAAACCGATTCAGCTGTACGTATCGTCCACAAACCTACAGGTATTGTAGTTAAGTGTCAGGATGGTCGTAGTCAGCACGAAAACCGTGCAACAGCTTTAATGACAATTCGTGCACGTGTATATGAAGAAAGACAGCGTGAATTGGATCAAAAGAACGAAAAAGAACGTCGTACAAAGATTGGTACGGGGGATCGTGCAGAAAAAATTCGTACATACAACTATCCTCAAAACCGTGTAACAGATCACCGTATCGGATATACAGTGAATCAGTTAGATCGTATCATGGATGGTCGTTTAGATGATTTAATGGCTGCTTTACAACTTGCAGATCAACAGGCAAAAATTGCTGGAGAAAAAGAATAATGAGTACATATCATTCATTGATCAATGAAGGTAAAGAACGTCTTTACAAAGCTGGTCAAGGGGAACAAGCGGCTCAACTTTTCATGGTGGAGTTATGTCGACAAAAAGATATCAATCTATATATTTCTATGGATGAAGAAGCGAATGAACAAATTCAAACTGACTATTTAGAAGGAATTCATTTAATGGAAAATGGTGAACCTTTAGGATATGTATTAGGCTATGAATGTTTCTATGGATATGATTTTATTGTGAATGAAGATGTTTTGATTCCTAGACCCGAAACAGAAGAACTTGTAGGACTTGTTTTATCTAAGTTTGATGATTATTTTGCAGATAAAGACCATGTGAATGTGTTTGATGTCGCAACAGGATCGGGTGCAATCGGTATTACTTTAAATCTTGAAGAACCTAAGATGGATGTGATTGCTTCAGACATTTCAAAAGAAGCTTTAGTGGTTGCACAAAAGAACAATGAAAAGCTTGGGGCAAATGTAAACTTCATTTGTGGAAGTATGTTAGATCCATTTGTAGATCGTAATCTACGTTGCGATATTTTAGTTTGTAACCCGCCATATATACCTAGTGAAGAAAAGATGGAACAAAGTGTTGTGGATTATGAACCGCACGTAGCTTTATTTGGTGGGAATGATGGATTGAAATTCTATCGTGATGTATTTGAAAAAGCACATCTAGTATTGAATGAAAAAGCTTTCCTTGCCTTTGAAATGGGTTGGGATCAAGGTGAAGCTTTATCCAATTTAGCTCGTGAATATTTTGAATCAGCAACGATTACTGTACATAAAGATATGTCAGGAAAAGATCGTATGTTGACGATTGAATTATAATGGCTTAACAGATACATTGGTGACTTGTTAATATATTCGACATTAATAATGTCTATTTAAGAATTATTGTATAGGTGT
>URHY01000081.1 GCA_900547815.1 uncultured Solobacterium sp. | reverse complement strand
ACGTATGGTTTGATAAGGGGCGGTAGAATTTAAACTCTATCGCCTACTTTCTTATTGACAAGAATGGTTAGAAATGAATCATTCTGAATTTTAAAAAAAAAGCAGCTAACCTATTTTCACAGACTAACTACTCATATTTAGTACCTTATTCAAATTTATTCTACAAATCCGACAGTGAAATTCTATCGTATGCGCCATTTTTCTTATCTTCCGGATGTGGCTCCAATCCAATAATCGTGATATCTTTCTGATCCGGTCCGTAAACCCAATACATTCTCATTGCACCACTTGTTTTATTTTCCAAATAAGATTGCCACACTTTCATTCCGTAACGTCTAGATAAAGGCTCTATTTCATGGGTTTGAAGACTCGGATAAAATGGATCCGCCGACAACAACTTTAAAGCTTTCCCCCATTTTTTATAGAGTTGCTCTTCCTTCTTTTTGATCTTACCAGAACGATATTTTTGTTGCAAATCTTGCCAAAGTTCCTGCATTTCAGGAATTCCCATTCGTATATTAAAATTCATTTATTATTCCTTTGAAAAATCCGACAAATCAATAGCCGTGGAAACATCTCCACACTTAAAATTACTTACCGCGCGATCCATATCTGCCAATGTTCTAGCTGAAATGCTCTTTGGCACTGATAATTCCCGAGGTTCAAGAATTATACAACCATTTCCATATTCTTTCACATTGTAGTAATGATAAGTAGCTCCTCTAAGAGTAATTCTTTTTTTGTTATCCAAATGTGCAACATAATCCTTTATTGTTTCCATTATCAACACCTCCAATACAAATCTAAACGTGGGAATTCCCACTCCCTATCATTATAATAATTTTTTCTTTATTCTTTGTCAATCTAATTTTTCTTGTTCACTATCATCAGGAAGGGGGATTTGCACAACAAGAAAAACAAATTCTTTATTGATTAGAATGGTTAGATTGGTTAGTATATGGGTAAAAAGGAGCTATTTTATGATATTTCAAGAAGATTTTGAACAAATGCGTTCTTTAGAACAAGACTTAACTTTTCTTTCTGCTAAGACTGAATTTGATGAATCAAACATCCCATTTAAAGAAAAAAACTTAGGCATTCAAAATCAAGATGGTATATACACGAATTTAGGTCTACTTTTATCGGATCAATGTAAGCACACAATTAAAGTGGCAGTTTTTGATGGCGAAACACAAAATATATTTCAAGATCGAAATGAATTCACCGGTTCATTATTCAAACAAATGCATGAAGTATATTCTTATATCGATTTTAGAAATCAAAAACATTCTATTTTTTCAGGATTGAAAAGAATCGATAAAAGAGATTATCCAGAAGTAGCCATTAGAGAAGCTTTATTAAATCTAATTGTTCATCGTGAATATTCATATAGCGCAAGTTCCTTTGTTCGTATATATACAGATCGTATTGAATTTACTTCCATTGGAGGCTTATTAAAAGGAATCACTTTAGAAGACATTCAGCTTGGTATTTCGTTTGTCGAAACCCAAAACTCGCAAATATCTTTTACCGATTAGAACTCATTGAAGCTTATGGTACTGGCATTCAAAAGATTCTTGATTCGTATTCAGAATCTGAATTCAAGCCTCAATTTGTCACAACAGAAAATGCCTTTAAAATTATTCTTCCAAACCTAAACTATCAAAAGAAAAACAATAAAATTCAGGAAGATATCATTGTATATGATTGTCCTGAAAGCAAAATCTTAGAGTATGCGAAAACACATACCCAATTCTCTCGCAAAGATGTTCAAGATACCTTTAATCTTTCTCAAACAACTTGTGGGCGCATTTTAAGCAGAATGAAAGAAGAAGGTCGAATCTCTCAACATGGCAAAGGTAAAAATACATTCTATATACTAAAAGAAAAGAAGTGATCATTAATTCACTTCTCTTTATTTATAATAAAATAAACCATCATTCTTTTCTTCCATAGCCTTGATGATATGATATACAAATTCATTATAGGGTGTAGGAATATTTAATTCTTTTCCCATCTTCATTATTGCACCCGAAAACATATCAATTTTGGTATGTCTTTTGGCATCCAAATCCTGCAGTGTAGAATATCTGGCTGTTTTAGGCACTGCACTGCCTCGTGTAGCACTTGGATCAGCCCTTGACATATCGATACCTTTAGCTTTTGCGATAGTCTCTAATTCATCCTTTAATCCAGATTGTATAGCTTTCACATGATCACTATCCGAGTAACATCCAACTCCAGCACCAAGAATAGCTTGGGGTAGGTTTTTCGTTACATTTAAACGAAACTTACTCCATATTTCTTCCTGAATATATGAAGTCATTCGATAATGTAAATCACTTTGACTCAACAATTCATCGATTTCCTCATTTTTTTCAAGCACAATTCCAATCGTTGTTTCTGGATCAAATACATATCCATTACCTTCTTTGTGACTGGCTACTTTAATGAGAGAATATATCATATGCTGCATACCAATCTGATTGCCTATGATTTGTTCACTATCCACACCATTCATTAAAGACATCACTAAAGTATGTTCACCCACGATTTGTTGAATATCTTCTAAAGCATCTGGTAAAGCATTATATTTTAAACATACAATGAGTAGATCTACACCATGCGCTTCTTTGGGCGTTAATACTTCTGGATGATAAGTGACCTTGTTAATTAAACACCCATTCCTTTTTAATCTTTCATACCGTTCATCTTTTGCGATAACACTCAATTGTATATCGCACTTTGATAAACCGTAGATACAATAAGAACCTACGGCTCCCGCACCTAATATCGCTACCGTTTTAATTGTCATGTACTTCACTCTTTTCTTTTAGATGAACATGATACTTTTCTTTTACATAAATTCCCAACAAGATTCCAACTACATATAGAGAAATATCCCCTAAATCAAATACGCCTCTATGAAAGATCAGCTGCATAAATTCACACAGAAAACCGATGAATACAGAAACAATAAAGTTTTCTTTGTTTGATGAAATAAATAGTCCATTCACCCATGGCATAAACATAAAGTATCCAATATTAAATGCGAATACGATCCATTCTGTCCAAGAACCATAATAGATTTCTCTAAGACACGCAAATGGATTCAACTGAATAATAGTGATACCTTGATCATAACGTATCAATAGGGCAATTATTAAAAATAAATAATATACAAAGAAAAACATGACTCGATGTTTTACATTCCAATTTTTCGTAAAAAACATCAACGCATCATATATAACGACCAATTCAATGCACCATACAACAAATTGAATTGGATACCATCCCATGCCAAAAATTTCCATTAAAACAGCTGTGACGTAGTAATGAATGAACAAGGATAAAACTAAACTTAAAATTAAGTATCTCCAATTTTTCATTTTAAAGTCCCCTTATTTTCCTTTTATTATGCCACATCAAGCTTTAAAATTCATTAAAAATCTAAAATTGAAGTATCCCAACCCATATCGCGATAGCCTTGTTTGCAACGTTCCATATATGAATCGCTCGGTTTACACATTGGAAAACGACTATACATTTGGTAGATAAAGCCCGTGATTGTTTCATTGTTTTCTAATAATACCTTTTCTTCAAAACAATCATACAAATATGGATAATCTTCATATTCATCTAAACTCTTCTTATCAATTTCACTCACATCCCATACAGCTACTCGTACAAAATCTCCTTTTTTCTTATCAACCGTTAAATACGCTCTTCCAGGATTTCCACGATAGGTCAGTGTATAGTTTTCAAGTCTTGCCAAAGATACAAACTTCGCATCTTTGCAGCGACTCTTCATTTCTTCTTTGTTTAAATTACTTCCATATGCGATATAATACATATTTTCCCCCTAAAGAAAATAGGATGACGAATCATCCTATAATTTGCTTTCAATATTTTGTATCAACATTGCCTCAGGCATATATCCTGAGAATGCTGCAGCTTGTTGTCCTTTTTTGAATAGAATCATTGTTGGAACAGACATAATTCCAAATCTTTGAGCTAAATCTGGACTTTCATCCACATCCACTTTCACGATTTTTACTTTTCCATCCAATTTATTTGCGACTGATTCAAGCACAGGTGTCAACATTTTACAAGGGCCACACCAAGTTGCAAAGAAGTCGACTAAAACTGCATCTTCATTCATTAATGCGTTAAATTCTTCTGTATTTACAATTTTCATACAAGGTTCCTCCTTATCTGATTCCATTCTATAACAAGCCTTTACGTAAGTCCATTTCTTTGCCCGCCAACAACGCATCAATGACTTTTCCAATGCCATTATTCATATTTGTATCTGTAACGACAGTAGCCGCATACTTAGCTTCATCCATCGCATTTCCCATCGCTACACCAATACCTACTTGTTGAAGCATCTTCAAATCGTTTTGTGCATCTCCAAAAGCCATGACCTCATTCATACTAATTCCAAGTTGATCGCAAATCTTCCATAATGCACTTGCTTTACTTACATGTTTTGGCATAATTTCAAGCCAATCTGGTCCTACCAATAAAACATCATAATCACTAAGTGCCGCTTTAATTCCCTCAAAATTCTTTTCAAAGAACTTCGGTGTATGCACCATAATAACTTTATTGATATCTTGTGTTAAGCGAATTTCTTCAAAAGGTAAATCAATGAAATTACGGTTTTCTCTGCCATCCTTCAAGCCATAATCATCAGGCTCACCTAAAATAGCATTTTTGACTTTTTTCTTTACACGATTCAATGAAGATATGTAACTATAAAAATCATATCCACATTGAAAAATTCCTTCGACACCAAATTCCTTACAAACTTTCTGTATTTTAATTCCATCTTCTGTTGTTAAAACATCATCCAAATCATATTCTTTATTTTCAAAATCATATATGATCTGACCATTTACTAATGCTAAAAAATGATTTCCATTCTCTAATCCTAATGGTTCATATACAAACTTACACCCATTTTTATCTCGACCCGACGCAATTACTATATGCATTCCTTGTGCCATTGCCTTTTGAATCGAATCAAACGTTCTTGGATCGATTTTTTTTGAACCATCTAAAAGCAAAGTGCCATCTAAATCAAAAGCCAAACACTTGATTGTCATAATTATTTATCCAATTCCTCTTGATACGAGAACAATTTTGTACAATATTCTCCATTAAAGCATGCTAAACATAAACCAACACCATGAGCAGCTTCTTTCATTTCTTCTTCTGTCATGAAACGTAACGTATCCGCACAAATATAGTCACGAAGTTCTTCCACACTCATACGAGCACCAATCAATTGATCTTTTGTTGATGTATCTACACCATAGAAACATGGACTCGTGATTACAGGACTAGCTATACGCACATGAACCTCTGTAGCTCCTGCATCTTTCAACAATTGAACAATTCTTCTTGATGTAGTTCCACGAACAATGGAATCATCGATCATAACAATCGATTTCCCTTTAACTACACTTGACACAGGGCTCAATTTTAATCGAACACTACGATCACGCATAGCCTGTGTAGGTTGAATAAATGTACGTCCTACATAACGGTTTTTAATCAATCCTGTTTCAAATGGTATACCCGCTTCTTCTGCGTAACCAATGGCAGCCGATAAAGATGAGTCTGGTACACCAATAACGATGTCAGCCTTTAAATCTTTATCTTCTCTAGCCAAAATAGATCCTGTTGCCTTACGGAAAGCATGTACATTAATGCCTTCTACCACACTATCTGGTCTTGCGAAATAAATATATTCCATGGCACACATGTGATGATCTATGTCTGTTGAATAAAATTCATGTTTTACAATGCCCTTATGGAATTCAACGATTTCTCCTGGTTTTAAATCCACACTTTCATAGATTCCCATAACTTCAAAAGCACATGTTTCACTACTAATTACGTAGCCATCTTTACTTTTGGCATAACTTAAAGGTCTTAATCCATGACGATCACGAACCGCATAAATAGTATCCTCATTCATAACTAAGAAAGAAAATGCACCTTCAATACGATTTGCGGTTTTCATAACACGCTCTTTCAAAGTACCCTTTTGTTTTTGAATCAAGTGAAGAATAATTTCACTATCACTAGTACCTTGGAAAATTGCCCCTTCATTTTCAAGTTCAATACGAAGCTCTTTTTCATTTACTATTTGTCCATTATGAACGACTGCCAAACTACCATTGTGTCCTTTTGACACGATTGGTTGAATATTTTCATTTTCCTGACCGCCAGCAGTGCTATAACGAACATGCCCTACAGCCAATCTTCCGACCATAGAATCTAGTTTTTCTTTTTGGAAAACATCTACAGTCAAACCTTTGCCTTTCTGTAATGTGATATTTTCACCATCTGAAACGGCAATACCACTTGCTTCCTGACCTCTGTGTTGCAAGGAATGCAAACCATAATACGTAATACTTGCTGCATTATCTACGCGATACGCACCAAACACACCACACTCTTCATGAATTTCATCAAACATAACTGATCTCCTTTGCCATAACATTATATCATCATAAAAGAAAAAATGGACGACTTTTCGTCATCCATTCATTTCTTTTAAACGTTCTTTTCGATTTAAATATAAAACACCAATCTTGTACACACTTGCCATTGTTGGAATTCCTAAAAACATACCTGGAATACCAGCTAAAGATCCAAAAATCACAACTGTCATCATAACGTAAATTCCAGGGAGTCCCACTGAATTTCCAACAACATGTGGATAAATCACATTACTTTCAATTTGTTGAAGAATACATAAATATAATAAGAACCAAAGTGACATAATTGGACTTACAGTAAATACCATAAACATACCAATCGCCCCACCAATATAAGCTCCAATCATAGGGATAATATTAATAACTCCAACCAAGGTACCAATCATTGCAGGATATGGCATACGTAGTATAATCATACCCAATGTGCATAGTGTTCCTAGAATTGTTGCCTCAATACATTGTCCACCAATAAAAGCACTAAATGTTTGATTTATTATATTCAAACATTTGTCAATTCTATGCTTTATCGTTTCACTAAGATATAGATTTGTTAGGCGATGATACAACTGAACGAATCTTTCTTTCTCTAATAAAACATAGATTGCGAAAATAAACATCAACACAAAATTAAATACACTGTTCACTATGACAGTTACAACATTAAATGTCGTACCTACAACATTGGTAATACCAGTTGAAAGAACGTTAATACCGGATTGAATCAAATTCTTCCAGTTAACATCTAAATTATTAATAGAATCTGCAAGCTGTGGATTATTCTCAAATAAATCCACCAAAAACTTCTGGGCATTCTCAAAATATTTTGGCAATACAGCCACAATCACTCCTATTGCCTCACTCAACGATGGAACTACGAGTGTAATTAAGAAATACACAAAAAGAAAAATTAAAATCAAAGAAAGAAGTAGGCTTGTTGCTCGCTTTCCTTTCTTCATAAAATCCAAACGCTTTTCGATCTTAGCCATAACCAAGTTAATCACAAATGCCATCATAGCTCCAAACACTAAAACTCTACATGCATTCCATAATAGAGCTACCATAGAAATCAATGTATCCAATTTAATCAATCCAATAATAATTAGCGTAACACCAAAAATATATATCCATAAACTTTTTTTCTTCATAGACACCTCACTCCCTTATTCTAATACATACGCGTATACTTTTTAAATAATTTGTCATTTCTTTCTTCCGTACCATCACAATTTAAAGATGAAAAAACAGGTACTTCCACATTATTACTAATTAAGTACTCAGCACACGCAACATTAATACATTGTGCAATGAAAGAATTGGCCATACTCGATGTTGGACATAACTTCGCATCCAATCCTTCAATGGATAAAGCACAATCTCCTACTTCTCCACAATTATCAATGACAATATCTGCAATTTGGTACAAATTCTTTCCACAAGAATGACGAGAAGCTTGAGCAGTAGTATGTTTCATACTTGTGATGGCAACTACATGTGCACCACGACTTTTAGCTTCGAGTGCAAGTTCGATTGGATAGGCATTACGCCCAGAATTGGATGCGATCAAAACGACATCACCACAAGATATACCATATAACTCTGCTAAGATTTTGGCATAGCCACTAAGTCTTTCAATATGTGAACTCTTTGTCGGATGCTCCGTCATCGTTAGTTCACTCGTTAAAATGGGAACCACAAAAGCTAAACCACCCGCACGAGCATACATCTCTTCCGCCATTGTATGGGAATGACCACTTCCGCTGACAAAAAACTTATGTCCCTCCATAAATGCCTGGGCCATTAAATGACCGGTTTGTTCTAATTTTTCAAATTGTGTTTCTTGAATCTTTTTAATGATATCAAGACCCACTTCAAATACTTCTTTCATATTATTGTTTCTCCTTGATATGCATATTTCTTTATATTCATTGAACTAACACACTCTAACGAGTGTGGGCTTTTTTTTATATAGCCTAGTTCTT
>URHY01000080.1 GCA_900547815.1 uncultured Solobacterium sp. | reverse complement strand
TACCACTGGTGTAAATTTTCTCTTTTTGACTAGTCCTATTTATATGCTAACATCATTTTCCTTCAACTTGATATATGACCTGACCATCTTCGTTGTATATATCATAACTGTCAAACCAGGAAAAGAATCGTTGCTTAAATAATAGTTTCATAATTTCACCACCATCCCAATTATAGCATTGAATATATTTAAGGTTTATTTAAGTTTGAATCGATATACTCGCTAACGAAATAGGCGATTATACTTTTCATGCCCTTAGAATAATCAAGCCTATTTCTTTTTTTTACAAATTTAACTTTCTGTTAAAATCTTAAGAAAACTTAAGGAAAACTTAAGGAAAACATAATACAATATTTTCGTGGTGAATTTGTTATGAAGAAAAAACTCGGAAACATATTGATATTTGTATTGATTATAGGCCTTACGATAGGATATGGAATCTATAAAGATGATCAATCAAGAGTCACAGTCAATAAAATCTATACGATTCAGTTTCAAGAGCAGGCATTATCAGATTTAGAAAATGAAAAAGGAAATGGAAACTATACACTTCAAAATATGTTTATGAAATACAATCCATTTTCAACCAATACACAATCGATGTATGTTTATTTTAATACATACAAAGCGGCTAAAATTACATATACAGTAAGTTGCAGCGATTATGCAGATTTTACAGCTACGGCATATCAAGCTAAAACCTATCAAAAAGAACATGAGTTTCAATTGATTGGATTGATTCCTGATTGTACAAATACAATCACAATTACAGCTACTTATAAGGATGGTACAAGTCAAAGTGTAAGTACAAATTATACAATGGGATCTCTTTTAGGTGATGAAGATATACAACTTAAACAAGTGTCTGGTTCTAAACAAGATTTAGGCAATGGTTTATATACACTATTAGGAAATGATGCCGATGATCAAGATTTTGTCTATATGTATGATACAAATGGCATTTTGCGATCAGAAATACCGATTATTGGATATCGTTCTCATCGTATGTTGATGCAAAATCAAATGTTATATATGAGTGTATCAACACATCGAATGGCAGCTATTAATCATTTAGGCAGGATTGAACACATTTATAATTTGGGCAATTATATAGTTCATCACGATTATCAATTTGATCAGGATGGAAATTTGATTTTATTAGCTACAAATGAAGAAAAGAATAGTGTAGAAGACTGCATTATTAAATTGGATGTAGAGACTGAAAAAGTAAGTGAATTATTAGATTTAGAAGATTTATTTAAAAGCTACAAAGAAAGCACGAATCATAAGGAAGGCTCAAAATGGGATTGGATGCATATCAATACACTTCAATACTTAAGTGATGATAGTGTTATTCTTTCTTCTCGAGAAACAAGTTCAATCATTAAAATCAATGATGTAAGCACAAATCCAAGTATTGGCTATATCATTGGAAATGAAGATTTCTGGAAAGATACAGACTATACCGAATTCTTATATACAAAAGTAGGTGACTTCTTGACAAGTGGAGGTCAACATACTGTAACCTATTTGGAAGATGATTCATTAGAAACAGGTCAATATTATTTATACATGTTTGACAATAATTTTGGTTATTCAAAGACAAGAAAAGATTATGACTGGACAGTAAATGAAGGAATTCAAACAAGTATTACAGAAGGCACAACATCGTATTACTATCAGTATTTAGTAGATGAAAATGAAGGTACATATACATTGGTCAATTCATTTGAAGTTCCGTTTAGTGCCTATGTATCCAGTGCACAAAATCTAGCTAATCATATTGTCGTAGATTCAGGTGTTGCAGGACTATTATCCATTTATGATACGGATGGAAATTTAGAACAACAATTCAGTATCAAGAAAAATGATCGTTTTATTTATCGAATCTATTATTATGATTATAAAGGATATTACTTTAGTTAGAGAGCAATCTCTAACTTTTTTAAGCAAATTTTAAGTGTTGTTTAGTATGTTTATGGTATGACATATAAAGAATTTTATAGAACTGACTATGATAAGTTTAAGAAAGTACTCGATCACGTTTTAAATATGATTCAATCCTGTTCATTAGATTGTATACAATATACTACTTCTAGAATTAAGTCACCAGAAAGTGTTTTAAAAAAGATCGGCAATAATTATTCATTGCTTCATGACATTATCGGCGTTCGCATCATTTGTTCATTTGTAGATGAAATGTATCAAGTAAAAGATTGGATCCTTTCTTGTTTTGAAGTGGTGGAAGTAAGAGACTATTTAAGATATCCCAAACCAAGCGGATATCGAAGTCTACATGTGATTTGTAAAGTGGATGGATGTTTAATTGAAATTCAGGTGCGAACGATTGCACTGGATTTTTGGGCAAATCTAGAACATCAAATTCATTATAAGAAAGATATTGAAGATGAAGAATTGATTCGTAGTGAATTAAAACGATGTGCCGATGAAATTGCTTCTTTAGACTTATCATTTCAAACAATTAAAGATAGAATTGAGGGTTAATATGCGATTGTTGATTGCAGATGATGAAATGAATTTGGCTCAAGCATTAAAAGCCGTGCTAAATGATGCTGGTTATGATTGTGACGTATGCTATGACGGAAGAAGTGCGATTCATCTTGTTTCGCAAGAAATTTATGATGGATTGATTTTAGATATTATGATGCCTGAAAAGAATGGATATGAAGTATTATCTTTGATTCGAAAAAAGAAAATGGATATTCCCGTATTACTTTTAAGTGCATTAAATGAAGTGGATGATAAGGTTCAAGGTTTTGATTTAGGTGCCAATGATTATTTATCCAAACCCTTTTCGACAAAGGAATTGATTGCACGAATCAAAGTGATGTTAAAAGAAAATATAGTGGATGATTCTTATTTACAATATCAGGATATTCTATTGAATAAGAAAGAAGAGACACTTGCGTGTAAAAATACAAAATATCAATTGTCTAAATATGAATATAGTATTCTTTCTTTATTGATTCGAAGTGAATTGAATACAGTACCCATTTGGCTTGTGATTGAAAAAGTTTGGGACAATCGAGTAGACGTGAATCAAAATACAGTTTCATTGTATGTATCTTATTTGAATCGAAAATTATTGGCCTTACAATCGAAAGTATATATAGAAATTGATGAAGAAAATATAAAACTGTGTGTTAATATATAAAAAAGAAGAAAGGGCGTGGCATTATGAATATATTGGTTGTGGATGATGAAAAAAATATTGCGTATGCGATTGCACAAATTTTAGAAGAACAAAAGTGGCAGGTGACTATGGCCTATGATGGGCAAGAAGGTTTAGACCTTGCCCTAAGCGGATACTATGATGTAGCCGTTTTAGATATCATGCTTCCTGGTATGAATGGTTTTGAAATCGTACAAAAGATGCGTGCTAATAAAATTGAAACACCAACACTATTATTATCGGCATTAGATGAAATTCCAGATAAAGTCAAAGGCTTGAATGTAGGGGCCGATGATTATATGACCAAACCATTTTCAGCTGCAGAACTTGTTGCTCGAATTAATGCACTGACAAGACGTAAAGGAGAAGTCATTGTACATGAATTAAAGTATGAGGATCTTTCTTTACAACTTGATACTTGTGAGTTGTATTGTCAAAGTCAACATATTCATTTGGGATATAAAGAGTTTGAAATCATGAAACATTTAATGTCACATCCAGAAATGATTACGTCAAAAGACGATTTGATTATCTCTGTATGGGGAAGTGAAAGTGATGCGATGGACAATAATGTAGAGGTTTATATTTCTTTTTTAAGAAAAAAATTAAAATTCTTAAAAAGCAAAGTTTCAATTAAGGTGATTCGAAAAGTTGGATATCGACTAGAGGTTTGCGATGCTTAAAAAATTACAGACCAAATTCATTTTGATTTTAATGTCCTTTGTCAGTATCATTTTACTATCTGTATTTGGCATAGTTTGTTGCTCAAATTATGTCCATGATAAAAATGAAGTAGAAAGAAATCTGGAATTGGCTTTGAGACTAAAAGATAAAGACTTTTCGATTTCATTTGGAAATAGTCGTAATTTTAACGGGAATTCCTTTGTGATTTATACAGATTCTGATTATGAATATATGATCACAAGTCGTACAGTATGGAATATATATGCAGAAGATGCGCAAACTTTGATTGAAAGTGTAGAACATAAAGAGGATGTGGGCGTACTAAAAAAACTTGGATTTGCGTATAAAAAAGAAAAGATTACTAACTATCAAGTGAATGAGGATACCACTATTCCTTCTGGTTATGCCGTAGCCTTTGTGGATATATCAAATATGCAGTCCTCTTTTCAAAGAATGTTGATTATATCTGTACAAATTGGATCGAGTGTATTGCTTGTATTCTTTATATTAAGTTGTATTTTAAGTAAATGGGCACTAAAACCAGTTGAGCAAGCATGGGATAAACAAAAACAATTTGTGGCAGATGCTAGTCACGAATTAAAAACACCATTGACTGTTATTTTAGCCGATAGTGATGTGTTATTAAATCATTCTACAGAATCGATTTCTTCACAGAAAAAATGGATCGATTCCATACAAAGTGAAGCCAATCGAATGCGTAAGCTTGTAGAGAATATGTTGTTTCTTGCCAAGAATGATGCGAATCGAATTGAAATTTCGATGCAGAATTGTTCTTTGAGTAATATATGTTTTCATTGTGTTTTACCATTTGAATCGATTGCGTTTGAAAAAGGTATTGATTTAATCGATGAAGTGGAAGAGAATATAGAAGTACATGGAAATGAGTCACAATTAAAACAATTGATTTTGATTTTCTTGGACAATGCGATCAAATATACACCTAAGGGTGGAAAGATATATTTTAAGTTGGCAAAGATACAAAATAAACCTGTCATAACAATTCGTAATACAGATAGTTATATTCCACCTGAAGATTTAAAACATGTATTTGAACGTTTCTATCGTGTCGATAAGTCGAGAAAATATCAGGGTGGAGCCGGTTTAGGTTTATCGATTGCCAGTCAAATTGCGCAAACCCATAAAATTAAATTAAGTGTGACAAGTGATGAGAAACAAGGTACAGAGTTTACTTTGAATTTCTAGGAGGATAATTATGTTTCAAAAAAGAGTCGATCAAGTAATTGAAAAAATGAAAGCGGATGGGCTTAAACAAATTTTAATAAGTGAACCATGCAGCATCTATTATTTAACAGGTGTGGATGTAGGTCCAGGAGAAAGAATGTTTGCGCTATATTTGAATGATGAAGGAAGAAAAGTATTATTTTTAAATACATTATTTACAGTTGAACAAAAGGATTGTGAAGAAATTTGGTACAGTGATACGGATGATTCGATTTCATTATTAGCTAGCGTCATCGATTCTAAAGAAAAACTTGGCATTGATAAAGAATGGACAGCACGCTTCTTGATTCCTTTAATGAAAAAGTGTGAAGGATTGAAAGTTGTGTTAGGATCAAAATATGTGGATGATACTCGTGCTATTAAAGATGAAAAAGAAATTGAATGTATGATTGAAAATTCACAGATCAACGATGTGGTGATGGAACGTACAAGAGATTTCATTTCAGAAGGTATGACTGAAAAACAAGTGGAAGCTTTTATTCTTGAACAATATAAATTGTTAGGATGTCAAGACGTGTCATTCTCACCTATTTGTTCATTTGGTGCTAATGGTGCTGATCCTCACCACATGCCAGATGATTCTGTATTAAAAGCAGGAGATAGTATTGTGATCGACATTGGTGGAAAAAAAGATCGTTATTGTTCTGATATGACACGTACTTATTTTTGTAAAGAAGCAAGTGAAGAATATAAAAAGATTCATGATATTGTTCGTGTTGCCAATGAAAAAGCAGAAGAAATCATTCGTCCAGGCATTCGTCTATGCGACATTGATTTAGCAGCTCGTGATTATATTTCAAGTTTTGGCTATGGTGAATACTTTACACACCGCCTTGGACATTTCATTGGTCAAACCGATCATGAATTTGGAGATGTAAGTTCAACAAATACAGGAACAGTAAAATCAGGTATGATCTTCTCAATTGAACCAGGAATCTATTTGCCAAATAAAATGGGCGTTCGTGTAGAAGACTTAGTGTTAGTTACTGAAGATGGTTGTGTTGTATTAAATAAAGTAGATAAAAAATATGCGATGATTGGCTAATCATCGCATTTTTCTTACTATTTACCTAAACAGAATTTAGAGAATAAAGTATCCAATAAGTCTTCTCTATGAACCTCTCCTAAAATCTCTTTTAAGTGATCATGAGCTGCCTGAATATCAATTTCAATCAAGTCAGGCTCTACCATCATATCCATGGCTTCCTTAGCTCTTAACATATCTTCTTTGGCTTGATTTAATAAACCGATTTGACGTTCATTTGAAAGTAATGGCTCTTCCTTTAATAAATCTTGTTGATATAAGTCTTCTAAGGCATCAATCAAAGGCTGGATTTCTTTATTAGCGGCTGAAATCCAAATACCATCCTTATCAGCTTCAGTTTTATCTAATTTATTGTAGATAATTAAACGCATCTTATCTTTTGTCAGTTCTAATAATTGTTTATCTTCATCATCCAACTCTTTGGAGCCATCGAAGACTAAAAGAACTAATTTAGCATCCTTTAATTTTTCTTGACTCTTTTCAATACCAATCTGCTCAATTTTATCGCTAGACTCACGAATACCTGCTGTATCAATTAAATTCAATTGCACACTACCAATATGAATTTGTCCTTCAACTAAGTCTCTTGTGGTTCCTGCAATATCTGTAACAATAGCTTTATCTTCTTCAAGAAGGGCATTTAATAAGCTGGATTTACCAACATTTGGCTTTCCTACAATAATTGTATCAATACCTTTTTTTAACATTTGACCCGTTTGAACACGAGAAAGAATATGATCGATTTTTTCTAACCAATCAATTGTTTTAGGAAGTAAATCATTTGTGGTCAATTGTTCGACATCTTCATATTCAGGATAATCAATATTCACTTCGATTTGTGCAATAATATCCATTAAATCATCAATCAAAGGTTGTAGCAGCTTTTTTACACTTCCCTTAATTCCATGAATCGCCATAGTAGCCGCTGTATTGTTGCTCGCTTCGATCATGTCTTGAACGGCTTCAGCTTGGGATAAGTCAATTCTTCCATGATAGAAGGCACGTTGTGTAAATTCTCCTGGTTTTGCTAGTTCTGCTCCAGAACTTAAGATCATGGATAAGATTTTACGTGTGATAAATGTACCACCATGACAATTGATTTCTACAATGTCTTCTCGTGTATATGTTTTGGGTGTTCTAAAAATAGAAATTAGAACTTCATCTACAGGATTTTTATCTGAATCTATAATAAAACCATAATGAATCGTATGACTTTTCGCATTCATAATATTACGGTCAAATATTTTTTGGGTGATTTCAATAGCCTTATCACCACTTAAACGAATGATGGAAATGGCACCATCCTGCAAAGAAGTGGAAATAGCCGCAATTGTATTTTCAAACATAGAAAAACATCCTTTCTTTCTTAGTGTATTTTATCATAAAAGATGTATAATGTCTTAGACAGAGGTGTAAAGATGAAAGAATATACAAAAAATCAAGTACACGAAGTAGTGTGTGCATTTAATGAACATAAAATTATAGCTTTACCTACAGATACTGTGTATGGTGTAGGTGTAAAGTATGGTAATTTAGACGATTTAGAACGATTAAAACGTGCAAAACATCGTCCAGAAACAAAACCAATTCCGATGATGGTTTCAAATGTAGAACAAATGAAACAAGTTGCTTTAGTGGATGAAAGAATTGAAAAGATTGCCGCTAAGTTTTTGCCAGGCGCATTAACTTTAGTTGTCAATGTGAAAGAAAGTGTCGATCCAGCGTATACAAATGGATTAAGCACGATTGCGATTCGCATTCCAGATGAAAAGTTTATCTTAGATGTGATTGACGAATTGAATTGTCCAATCTTAGTTACAAGTGCCAATCAATCTGGAGAAAAGACAGCACTTACTAGTGATGATGTTTATGTACAATTACCTAAAATTGATGGAATTGTACTAGGAACATGTAAAGCTTTGCAGGCAAGTACGATTGTAGATTGCACTAAAGAAAAATTGCAAATCTTAAGACCAGGACCTATTTCTTTAGAAGAATTAGAATCTGTTCTATAAAAAAACACCCAGAACTTATGTTTAAAAGCATAGGCCAGGGTGTGTACGAACAAATCTAAAAGTAGTATGCTTCTAGCAGTTCATGTAGTATGTTACTCTGATTTAAATTGGATTCAATGGTTTCGAATGCAATTTAAACATATGTTAAAACTTGTCAAAATGATGGGGGTTTATTATAATACTGAGTATGACAGAAGAAGAAATGATTAGACAAATTGCTGAACCTATTTTGGAGCAATTGAAGAAAATTGAAAAACAACTTGGAAATCAGAGGATGTCACAGATTCCACAAGTGAAATTTGTGAAGGAATCTGAAATGCTGGATGGTCCTTTTATGATAGGTGACATCGAGGTTACAGATGAACTTTTAGAAAAAGTGGAAGCCTATATCCAGGAAGAAATCGAAATGATGCATGAACCTACTGTATTGCATTAAGAAACTACAAATTTGTAGTTTCTTTTTTTAACAGTAGTTACGCATGAAAAATAAAATGGCTTAAATAAACAAAATCGGAAACTCTA
>URHY01000079.1 GCA_900547815.1 uncultured Solobacterium sp. | reverse complement strand
TGTTTCAGGATTTGATGTCAATTGACACAGTAACGAAAGTATCTATTCTCTAATTAATAAAGGGACTATGTATGAAATAAGATGTTTGCAATTGAGTGGTAGTAGATTTCTTAAATCAATTCGTTATATTTAAAACTCGCAGATTTCCTTTGAACCGGAAATATTCTGCGAGTTTTATGCATTCATAGATGAATTTAGTTTCAATGGTAAGATGTGATGGTCGATTAAATGGGGATAGTAGAGTTTAAATAGTGTTGAAATTAATAGTTAAGTGTTTATAGAAATAAGAGGATGGCTTAAATAGTGTTATCTGTATGGAAAATAATACTAAAACATATAAAATAGGGGTAATAATAATGGTTGTTGCAGCTTTTATAATTTATCGTGTATTTTCGATGGTTATGTAATAAGAAAAAAAGACTTCATTGAAGTCTTTTGTTTATATAAAAAATAGAGCTGGTTTTGAGTATGTTGTGAAATGGTTCCAGCTCCGGAAAATGGGTGTTGATTAATAAATCAACACCAGTATTTTAACATGATAATTTATTCTTGTATAGAACTATTTCCATAATGTGGATATATTTTCTTGTGAAAAGAATTCTAGCCATGCATCCGATGGCTTTTTGTTTGTGATAATGCCATCGAGTGATTTAAATGAATCAATTACGAAGTTTCCTTCATCATCGAATTTAGTGTTATCTACTAATAGATATTTTTCTTTTGAATGTTCTAGCATGCATTTACGTACAGCTTGCTGTTGTACATAGTTGTCTAGAATACCAAACTTTTTACTGATGGCACTGCAGCTAATGAATGCTTTATCGGCAACAAATGTAGATAGGGCATTGATTGTATTGTTTCCAATAAAAGATCCTGATCTTTCTTTATAGGTTCCACCAACACAGATGAGTTTAGTGGTTTGGTTTGTGTTTCCAAATAGTTTAATAATATTGATTGAATTTGTGATGATTGTTACATTAGCTTGTGATTTAACTAGGTGTTTAGCTAATGTATAACATGTTGTACTTGAATCCATCATGATAACATCACCATCTTTAATGAAGTTGTCAGATGCAGTAATTCCAATTCTTTCTTTTTCTTTAGGAATCAATTGTTCACGTAATTGAACGGGAGCACTCTTGTCTACGTCTTGTGAAAGATAGGCGCCTCCGTAGGTACGTACCAATTGTCCTTTTTCTTCCATTTCCTGAAGGTCACGACGAATGGTTTGATCACTGCATTGTAAAGCTTCACAGGCATCGGTAACCAGGATGCTGCCTTTTTCTTGTAGCATTTCTAAAATGTAATTTTGTCTGTCGATTTTTAACATGTTTAGCTATCTCTTTCTGCATAATATTATACAACAATCAACAAAATATTTGAATAAATCCACATAAAACTACAATTAATCAAAAGCGAAAAAGCAAGACAAACATGAATGATTCAAATCAAAACAAGGAAAGCTTTTTAGGTCTTGTTCCTCTACTAATTTTTCTTGCTTTCTATTTCCTAATGGGTATAGGATTTGGTAGCTTTAACAATTTTCCGCTTCTAATTGGCATGTTCTTGGCAATGACAATTTCTTTCATTATCAAGAAGCCTGGTGACAACAAATCTTTCACAGAAAAAGTTGACATGTTCTGTGAGGGTGGTGGAGATAAAACTTTAATTTTGATGGTTATTATCTATATATGCTTGCTGGTGCAATGCACGCAACAGATACAGTTACTAACTGAATGCTTTCTATTTTACTTTCAAGAATGATTCTTCCAGGTTTATATTAGGAAATTGGTTTTGGAGAAGATCATCTAGAAATATAAAAATTGCACCATAGCCTTCAGATTGTAACTGTTTTAAAAATAGAGAAGAGAACTAGAATATTATGCATGATTCAAAGAAGTCTAGTTCTCTAATAAGTGTTAGATGAGTATTTCATTTGTATGTTGGCGTTAATGTTTCTCATCCAACCAGACTAGTTTAACAAAAAATATGTATGTAAAGTAACATATGTACACAAAAATTAATGGGCTGTTTCAAATTTGAATTATAAATATAACGTATTCAGATACTGCGTATTAAAAAAGAGGATTACTATTTTGCAACCACAAAAATAGCTACAACTCTCTATTAAATATAGAAGATGGGGATGATGTGAGTGAAGAAATCATGGTATATGAAAGTGCTAAATTTAAATAGTTAGATTCTTATAAAGAAGTGCTTGAAAATGAGTTCTTCGTAATGAATGAAATTAACTAATAAATACGATTGCTTGGCTATATATGCCAAGCTTTTTGGTTATAAAAGAACTTGTGAAATGTTCACATTTGTTCTTGAAAACAATGTTTTTCTCGATGTATACTTATCCTAACTATAGGGATATAGTGATTTGTTGCGAATGGGGAATACATTATGAAGAAAGAGAGTTATTACTTTGAAGGAGTAATAACTCTACAAGATTATTCATAATCAAGATAATAAGTGGTAATAGGGTTATGAAAAGTTTAGAAGAAAGACAGAAAATTTTGGTTGTGGATGACTCCAAGTTCAACCAAGAATTGATTATAGAAATTTTAGGAGAAGAGTATCAATATATAGTGGCTGATGATGGTCTAGAAGCTATTAAGATTCTACAAAAGGATTGGACGATTGACTTAATGCTGCTAGATATCAATATGCCAAAAATGAATGGATTTGAAGTTTTGGAGTATATGCATCAGTATCATTGGATCAAAGAATTTCCAGTGATCGTGATTTCAGCAGAAGAAGAGAATTCAATTATTGAAAAGGCATATAATTTAGGGGCTGCCGAATATATTCAACGTCCTTTTGATGCGTTTATTATTAAACGAAGAGTTATGAATACACTTGTTTTATATGCGAATCAAAAGAAATTGACGAATGTCGTAGTGAATCAGGTGTATGAAAAAGAAGAAAATAATAAAGTGATGATCAGTATTTTGAGTAGTGTTGTAGGAGCATACAATAAGGAGAGTCGTGAACATATTCTTCATATTCGTATTGCCACACAGATGCTTTTAAGAAGGTTAGTTGAGAAAACGGATGCGTATCCATTAACGGAGTCTGATATTACATTGATTGCGACGGCATCGTCTTTACATGATATTGGTAAGGTGTCAATTTCAAAGGATATTTTAAATAAGCCCGCAAAGCTTACAGTTGAAGAGTATGAAATAATGAAAAGTCATACTTTACTTGGCGCAAAAATGATTCGTAGTATGGAATATCCGAATGATAATCCATTGGTTCAAATAGCTTATGAAATTTGTAGATGGCACCACGAACGCTTTGATGGAAAGGGATATCCCGATGGCTTAGTGGCTAATGATATTCCTATTTCAGCCCAAGTTGTATCGATTGCCGATGCGTTTGATGCACTGACAAGTACGCATGTATATAAAAAGGCCTATGATTATAGAACGGCCATTCAAATGATTTTGGATGGTAAGTGTGGAAGTTTCAATCCGTTGTTACTAGAGTGTTTAAAAGAGATGGGTACAGATATTTATGTGGCTTTTAAAACGCAAAAGGATGATTATAAGGATTATTATGAGGCAAAAAAATTGTCTGGTGAAATATTAAAATCGGAAACATTGCCATATAATGATCATTCGCAACGTATCATTGATTTCTTGCAGGAAAAGATGGACTTTTTTGAATTGAGTCAATCTAAA
Organism: uncultured Solobacterium sp.; assembly: GCA_900547815.1. Lineage (GTDB taxonomy): Bacteria > Bacillota_I > Bacilli_A > Erysipelotrichales > Erysipelotrichaceae > Holdemanella. The sequence goes on along the minus strand of URHY01000079.1, from coordinate 5,050 downwards.
GTCTTATTTGATTATAATCCTTTAACTGGTGAGTTAACTATTATAGATCGAGAGAAAAATAAAAAGTATAAAAAGAGTACGTTGGAATTTGAGTCGTTTGATGTGAATGAAGAAGTGATTGAAAAAGTTAAAAAACATTTAAATGAAACTTCTGTGGAAAATAAAGAGTTTACTTTACAATTTAAAGAGTTAAATATAAAATTTCATACGTTGTGGTCTGGCTTGGATACAGATCGATATATTGGTGTGATTGGTCAAATAGATAGGAGGAGATGATTTGAAAGGGAAACGAATAATTACAAGTTTATTGAGTTTATCTTTACTTGTTTGTTTACTAAGCGGATGTAAGACAAGCAATTTAGAATCGGACGAATCCAATTTACCTGTTATTACTTTAGGTAGTGATAATTATCCGCCCTACAACTATTTGAATGAGGATGGAAATCCTACCGGTATTGATGTGGATTTGGCAACCGAAGCTTTTAAGCGATTGGGATATCGCATTGAAGTGGTTTATATTGATTGGGAAAAGAATAAAGAACTTTTAGAAAGCGGAAAAATCGATTGTATCATGGCATGTTTTTCTATGGAAGGAAGATTAGATGACTACAAGTGGGCTGGTCCATATATCGCAAGTCGCCAGGTGATTGCGGTCAATAAGGATAGTGATATTTATACTTTGGATGATTTAAAAGGTAAAAATGTAGCTGTACAATCGACCACAATGCCAGAAGATATTTTATTAAATGGCAATTATAATGTAGGTAATTTGATTAGTTTAAACCATAGAGAATTGATTTTTACATTCCTACAAAAAGGATATGTGGATGCGATTGGCGCTCATGAAGAATCAATCATTCAATATATGAAGGACTATGATGCGAATTTTCGTATTTTAGAAGAGCCTTTGATGAAAGTAGGCGTTGGTGTAGCTTTCTCAAAAAATGATAAGCGTGATCTTTGTGAGAAGTTAGACAAGACTTTAAAAGAGATGCGTAAGGATGGCACTTCTAAAAAAATCATAGGTAAATATCTATCGAATCCAGAAAAGTATTTGGAGGTGGATGATTTTGCGTATTAAAAATTGTTACTACCATATACTGACAGCACTACTAGGGATTTGTATGATTTTCTCTTCTGCATTTTATTTTATTCAAACACAAAAAGATGAAACAGAAATCAAGTTGGTAAAAATCGTAAATTATGTAAAGGTACAATGTTCCACTTATACCCATTATAATGAGGCGAGTGAATCGAAGAGTTTATTACGAACGATTGAGAGTTGTCGTCAGCTTCAAACGAATATTCAAAGTAAAGTGGATGCAGGAAACCCTATAGATCAAGCTTTTCTAAAAGAAAATCTGAGTACGTTATGGATGGATGGAAGTCTTGTATTGGATGAAAATGGGAATATAGAAAGTTCCTATAGTACAAATGATTCCATTTTAAAACAAGTTTATCAATATATCTGTAAAGATATTGTTTTGGACTATATGAATTATCCAGAAAGAACTTATTCTCAACGCATTGAATTGGATGATGGGTCTCATTTAGATATTGCGACATGTGCAAGAAGTGATGCACCTGGTATTGTGGCTACTTATTTTTATACTTCCGCTTATTTTGCGCAGAATTATAATTTAACGCTTCAAAATCTATTAAAGGGGTATAGTACAGAATTGGATGGAACTATTCTTGTTTGCGATAAGGGAAGCATCATTGCGAGTAATGATAGATCACTGCTTCATGCTTCGACAAAAAATAATGAAGTCGTTCAATTCTTAAAAAAGAATAAGGATAGTCAACATATTTATCGTTTTAATAGTAAAGGCGTAGGCTATTATGGCATTATGTTGAAACAAAGTAATTATTATATCTTTGCCTATATTCCAGATCATGTGGTATTTGAAGGTGTTTTCACAAAATTAATTGCGATTTTACTTATATATATATTATTTGTGCTTGTACTAAGATATATTGGGTATCGCAATAATCGTATAAGACAGGTTAAAGATCAAGAAAAAGAGAAAGCGCACCAAGAAGAATTATTAAAGGCAGCTAAAAAGGCAGAGGCGGCTAATGTTGCCAAAACCGAATTTCTTCAAAGAATGTCTCACGATATTCGTACTCCCATCAATGGAATCATTGGTATGGTTGAAGTTGGTGATTATTATAGGGATGATATTAAAAAGCAAGCCCATTGTCGTGCAAAGATCAAAGATGCTTCAAATACATTACTTGAATTAGTGAATGAAGTATTAGACATGAGTAAGCTTGAGTCGGGTGAAATCGTCCTTGAAGAAGTTGGATTTAATATAGATAAGTTGAGTGATGAAACGATTGGAATAGTAGAAGAACTCGCAAAAGAGCGTAATATTCAAATTGTCGAAGAAGAAAAAAGTATTACCCATCCATATTTGATTGGAAGTCCAATCCATGTAAAGCGTGTATTAATGAATGTTCTTTCCAATGCCATTAAATACAATCGGGATAATGGATTTATCTATGTAAGTTATAAAGAGTTGGATTCAAATCATTCAAATTCGACCGTGATTGAATTCACTTGTCGAGACACAGGTGTTGGTATGTCTAAAGAATTCCAGAACAAAATCTTTGAGCCTTTTGCCCAAGAACATATGGGAAGTCGTTCTAAATATGTGGGGACAGGTTTGGGTATGCCAATCGCAAAAAGCCTTGTCGAAAAGATGGGTGGATCCATTGCGTTTACAAGTCAAGAAGGTGTGGGTTCTCAATTTGTGATACGCATTCCATTTAAAATCGATGAAGAACATAAAAATGAAAGAGTTAAAGAATCAGCTTCCGCATCGATTGAAGGACTTAGAGTTTTACTTGTAGAAGATAATGAATTGAATATGGAAATTGCCAGGTTTATTATCGAAAACGAAGGGGCTAGAGTTACTTGTGCTACAAACGGTAAAGAAGCGGTGGATATCTATAAGAATGCACCCGAATCTTTTGACATTATCTTAATGGATATTATGATGCCGGAAATGGATGGATATGAGGCAACTCGAATGATTCGTGAAATGGATTTAAATATTCCAATTGTGGCGATGACAGCCAATGCGTTTATGGAAGATAAAATAAAGGCTAAAAAAGCTGGAATGAATGCACATGTATCCAAACCTTTAGATAAGGATGTATTGATTCGAGTTATATCGAAGTTGTGTGGTTATAAATTAAAGTGATAATTAAATCGAATAGATAACTATATAAGTTAGAAAAACGATGGCATGTTAAAATTTTGTATGTATAATGAATTTGACATTATCGATTGGCAAATTCAGTGAAAGCTTGAGATGTAAACATGCTGACCAATATAGTATTTTAAAGCTATTGATAATAGGTTTTTTTCGATTATAGAGTACAAAAGAGTTTCTGTGGCATGAACAAGAAACTCTTTTTGCGTTAAAGAAAGAGAAGAAAAGATTATGAAGAAAAAAATATGGAGGATTATTTAAAGAATTTGTAAAGGCACTCGCAACAAATTTATTGGAATTAATAATGTTTTCACATTGAACCATTATAATTAGAAGTGCTACTGGATGTAGTAACGGTGAACCCTCTGAATTAAATAAAGAAATCTGTTTGAGTTCTCGGCAGATCCTTCAATTTTTTTCAGGAGGACATGTTGTATGTATATTTATCTATACATTGATGTTGCCATGTGTTTAATGGCACTAGTAGAAATACTTAGAATCACATTATTGATTATAGAAAAATGTAAAAGACACTAGTTCACATCACCACAATGGATTACTAGTGTCTTTTGACATTATCAATTCAGAGTGACCACTGCATCCAGTAGCCTTTCTGTATCTGTATTATACCGATAAAGGAAAGTTTATGCAAATAGGGAAGCCTTATTTTCGGATAAAAACAAGCAGTTAGAAGATGGTGTAAATGGATTGTATAGTCATATTATAATATAATTTACATATATTATGGAGGTGATGTTATGTATCATATACGAGAATCTATTAGGCCATCTGCTGGTTTAAGAAATCACTATAATGAAATTTCAAAGCAATATTGGGAAGAGAAGGAAGCTGTAATTATTACAGTAAATGGACGTGGTGATACGGTTTCTTTATCTTATGATGAATACAAAAGTATGAAGTCAAGAATTGAATTGTTGAAATTGCTTGCAGAAGCAGATGAAGATGTTTTGAACGGAAGAGTATCACCTATTCAAGACATTTTTAATGATTTAAGAGCTATGTTAAAAGGAAAATAAAATGAAATATACTATTGTACGTACAGATACCGCAGATATTGTTATTCGAAAAATTGTAATGAATATCGCAAGAAATTTCGGTGAGGATATTGTATTAAAAAATAGATGATTTAGAAAAGAATATATATCTGGTGGAAGATAATCCATATTTAGGAACGATACCTAGATATCCTGTTTTAAAACGACAAGGCTATCAGGTGTTGATACTCGAAAAGGACTTGGTATTTTACAAAATCAACGAGGATAAAAAACAAATTATTATTTATGCGGGCGTAGATCAATGTCAGGACTATCTGAATATTATTCAAGGATTGTAAATTGTTTATTAAAAAATCAAAAATTTATAATGCAATCTAAGAAAACTCGTGACTTTAGTCATGCGATGAATTAGATTGGCAGATGTTAAACAAATAATTTAAAAATAAATGATAAATATAATGTTTTAATCATATACATATGTTATAATATTGATGAGGTAAAAACATATGGAAGTTGTTAAAGGTAGAGGCTATGTCTATTCAATACAGTATCATATCGTATGGTGTGTAAAGTATCGTCGTGATGTCTTGAATGGACAGGTCGCAATAAAGTTAAAAGAGCTGCTGACTCAAATTTCAAAGGATAATGATTTTCTAATTCTGGAAATGAATATGGATGAGGATCATATCCATATGCTGATCAATTGTACGCCGAAGCATTACATTCCAAATATTATAAAAGCTATGAAGGGTGTATCGGCCAGACTCTTGATGAAAGAGTTTGGGGATGATCTAAGATCCAAGTTATGGGGTG
>URHY01000078.1 GCA_900547815.1 uncultured Solobacterium sp. | reverse complement strand
CGCTACAGATACACCGATGGTGCGCTACACGCGCACCATTTTTCCGTCATATGCAGACGCCAAGCCCGGACACTTAAAATTGTTTAATCAACTGTTGTCGATTCGCTTTGATGACCGTCAATGCCACTTCTCCTTTTACAGAAAGGAGATTTTTTATGACTTTTAAAGTTGTTCGCTTTATTTGTGGCGGTATGGATGTCCACAAAAATCTGATTGTTGCTACGATTGGAACTACAGACAGACAAACTTTGATTACTGAATATATTCAGCAGTCGTTTTCGACATTTTATTCGGACTTGATTCGTTTAAAAGAATGGTTTATATCACATGATTGTTATGATGTCTGTATGGAATCTACAGGTAAATACTGGATTCCAATTTATAACGTCCTTGAAACTGAATTGAACATTTGTCTTACTCACCCAAAATATGTTAAAGCCATTAAAGGCAAAAAGACTGATAAGCGAGATTCCAAATGGATTTGCGACCTTTACAAGTGTGACCTTGTAAAGCATTCTTTTATCCCTAAAAAAGAAATTCGAGAAATGAGAGAAATTGCCCGTTACAGATGCAAACTTGTCTATATGCGCTCTTCCGAAAGAAACAGATATCAGAATTGTTTGACAGTCTCTAATATCAGTCTTGCTTCTGCAGTTTCTGATCCTTTTGGCAAAACTGCTACAAACATCATGAAGGAATTGATGCAATCTGAAGTAATTGAAGATGACAAGATTTTGAAACTTATTCATAAAAATTGTAAAGACAAAGACAAGATCTTAGATTCATTACAGGGATACCACATCGAATCAGATCAACGTTTTAAAATGGATACAGTTATGAATCATATTGAGTATCTCGATAAACAGATTCAAGCCTGCGAAGCTGAACTTATCAAAAGAGCTTATCCTTTGCGAGACTATTTCCAACACATAACTCATATCAAAGGAATCAGTGCACTCTCAGCTATCCTGATTGTTTCTGAGATTGGTACAGATATGAATCAGTTTGAATCCGATAAGCAGCTTGTCAATTGGGCAGGTCTTTCTCCTGCAAACAATGAAAGTGCAAATAAGAAAAAATCCGTTCGCATCTCTAAAGCTGGTCAATACCTAAAACCATTGCTTGTTCAATGTGCACTTTCTTCTATTAAAGACAAGAATTCATACTTCGGAATCAAATACTGTCGAATCAAAAAACGCAGAGGCCATAAGAAGGCGATTATCGCAATAGCACGAATGATGCTTGTCTGTATATATCACATGATTCTTACGGGTGAAGAATTTAATCCATGTGATTATGAATCTTTAACAAATCCAAAGCCGAAAAAAGAACCAATAATGACAGTTGAATCTGCTTTACAATTCTTAAAAGATTCAAACTTTGATTTTTCTTCAATTCAGTTATAAACAATAATTTGAAATTGTTTTTTTAGTGATTTTGACCACCTCTTTTTAGTGCGGCCTTTTTTTTATCTTTTTTCTATGTTTTATTCACACTTATACTTAAGATAGAATATGTTACACTATTTATATATAAAACATATGCTTATTAAAAGAAATGAGGAAAAATATGAAATCACTAGTGTATATAGATGAATGTATGCGTGAAGAGTCTAGAATCCTCAGAATTGCCAAGCCAATTATTTCTTAGCTACCTGAAAGATATACTATTATGAAGTTTGTTCTATCCGGCTGCACTTAAGAATTTTTTTGAATTATGTTCCATATTTAATGTAACTTTTAAAAGTGATAATAAAACTTGTTACGGTAATTGTAAGGCAGAGAAACTATTATATATCACTACACGTGGTATGGATATTTCTACCTATGATCCATTCGAACAGGCCACACCTTATTTAAAGGCACTAAGTTGACTTTGTAGAATTGGTCCTATGGATGTGATATCTGCATAGAACATGAATAATGTTTTGGAAGATGAAGTAGAAAAGAAAGTGCAACAGGCTATAGAAATAGGATTACATCTTGTTGAAACTTGGTAAATCGTTTAATAAGTACGAATAGAAAAGGAGTCAAAAAATATGTTGGCATATACGTATTTAGAAAAAGGGAAATTTGCATTGATGGAGAAACCAAAACCAGTACTTCTACATGAAAGGGATGCAATCGTAAAAGTGACACTTGCAAGCATTTGTTCAAGTGATTTGCATATTAAACATGGTAGTGTTCCTCGTGCAGTGCCAGGTATTACGGTTGGTCATGAGATGGTTGGTATTGTAGAAGAAGTAGGCGATAAAGTAACACATGTCAAACCTGGAGATCGTGTAACAGTGAATGTAGAAACCTTTTGCGGTGAATGTTTTTTCTGCAAGAATGGCTATGTAAATAATTGTACGGATGATAATGGAGGATGGGCTCTTGGATGTCGTATTGATGGTGGACAAGCCGAATATGTGCGAGTACCTTTTGCAGATCAAGGATTAAATAAGATTCCTGAACTAGTTACTGATAGACAAGCTTTGTTTGTAGGGGATGTGTTGGCTACAGGATATTGGGCAACACGTATTTCTGAAATCAAAGAAGAGGATACAGTATTGATTATTGGTGCAGGCCCCACGGGTATTTGTACATTATTATGTGTAATGCTTAAAAAGCCAAAGCAAATTATTATGTGTGAAAAAGATGAACATCGCATTGATTTTATCCATGAACATTATCCAGAAGTTTTAACAGTCACTCCAGAAGAATGCAAAAACTTTGTACTAGAAAATAGTGATCATGATGGGGCAGATGTTGTTCTTGAAGTTGCAGGTGTACCATCTACTTTTCAGCTTGCATGGCAATGTGCAAGAGCGAATGCGATTGTGACAATAGTTGCTTTATATGATGAGCCACAAGTTTTGCCACTTCCCAACATGTATGGGAAAAACCTGATTTTCAAAACAGGTGGTGTTGATGGTTGTGATTGTGAAAAGACTTTAGAATTGATTGCACAAGGTAAAATCAATACAGAACCTTTGATTACACATACATATCCTCTTAGTAAAATTGCGCAAGGGTATGCATTGTTTGAAAATAAAAGAGATGGTGTAATAAAAGTCGCAATTGAGTGTTGATTTCAAGTATAGAAAAAGGAATTCGATAGTCATGTATTTTAACATGGTTTCAGGATTTCTTTTTTGTATAATGACTTTAATAATCAAAAGTATGAATCAATTTTCTGACATGGAATATAGCTTCAATTTTTGATAAAATAAAGACACAATGAATGACTAGGAGACAATTACGATGAATACACAATACAATTATAAAAATATAATAAAGGAAACTCTAATATTGACTGTTGCGGTTGGGATTATTGGTGCAGCCGTCTATTTTTTTCTAGTGCCTAGTCATACTTCTGTAAGTAGTATTTCTGGATTAGGTATCATACTCTCTAATTTTGTACCTCTACCATTATCTGCCATTACCATGATTTTAAATGTTGTTTTATTAATTATTGGTTTTCTAACTTGTGGTAAAGAATTTGGCGTAAAAACAGTCTATACAAGTATTGTGCTACCTATTTTTCTTGCATTTTTTGAAATCCTGTTTCCAAATTTTGTTTCTTTCACAAACAGTCAAGAATTGGATGTATTGTGCTACATTCTTGTAGTAAGTGTAGGATTAAGCATCTTATTTAATCGAAATGCTTCATCAGGAGGTCTAGATATTGTCGCCAAGATCATGAATAAATATCTTCATATGGAACTTGGAAAAGCTATGTCTTTATCGGGTATGTGTGTTGCCTTATCAGCAGCTCTTGTTTATGATAAGAAGACGGTTGTGTTAAGTATTTTAGGTACTTATTTTAATGGTATCGTTCTTGATCATTTTATCTTTGATCATAATATTAAACGAAGAGTGTGTATCATCACTCCAAAAGAAAAAGAGCTTCGCAAATTTATTATTCATGAATTACATAGTGGGGCAACGGTGTATGATGCGTATGGTGCATACAATATGGAAAAGCGTTATGAAATCATCACAATCGTAGATAGAGTGGAATATCAAAAATTGATGAAATTCATTAATACACTCGATCCAAAAGCATTTATTACTGTATATAATGTTTCGGATATGCGATATCAGCCAAAGATTTAAGTAAGGCAAGACCTTACTTTTTTTTCCATTTAAATGACCTATTTGGACAATATATTTGATTTGAATCCATCAAATGACTAGTATGTAGTTAAGAAGATAGGGTATGGATAAAAAGGCAGAACCCAAAATCATAATGCACGCAAACATAATGCACACAAAAGCCAAAATATGTTCGATCATTGTTTTATTTTTCATACCAGACTATTATATCAAGGAATCGAAAGGAAGTGTCAAGATATGAAGAAATTAGATCCTTTTGTCATTATTGTCGATTTATTATTATTGATTGGATGCGGATGCATGTTTCTATATGGAAAGATGTCAGCCTATTCCTTATTTGTTGTAGGCATTATTCTTGTAGGTGTATTAGTTTTATATTTGTATGTCACAAACTATAAAGACAATCATTATGGAGGAAGATTCCACAAAGATTTCTAGGCGGTAGAAATACCGCTTTTAGTATGCTATAGTGGAGTTAAAGAAGGCGATATTATGGGCGGGTTATGTGTATTACTACTAATGATGTTTTGTGTAGGATGGATACTATGTGTGTTCTTTCTATCCATGCTGATTCCACTTTTGATCATCTATAATGGAATTGTAGGCATTGTATGTTTTATTCTATATTTTGTACTACGCAAAAAATCTGTCTTTACTAAATATACAGAAGGCTATAAACATGTATTATCTAGCATATTAAAATATGGCTTACTTGTATATGGAAGTATTTCTTTAGTATTTAGTATTATTCTAGCCATTTTAAACTTTTGTTAGGAGTAGTTATGACAATATTAGGTGTAGATTTAGGAACAACCAATAGTTTAGCGGTTGTCTATAAAGATGGAAAGCCAGTGCTGATTCCAAATGCGTTTAATGAATATATAACGCCAAGTGCGGTCAGTATCTTGGATGGTAAGATTGTTGTAGGTAAACTTGCCAAGGAGAGATTAGTGACGCATCCTGAGTATAGTGCATCCTTGTTTAAACGAACAATGGGGTCCGATGTTACTTATACATTAAATAGGAAAGAGTATGATTCAGCGACACTTTCTTCTTTTGTCGTGAAACAATTGATTGAAGATGCACAAAATTATCTTCATGAAGAAATATCAGAAGTTGTGATCAGTGTTCCAGCTTATTTTAATGCACGTCAAAGACAAGATACAAAACGAATTGGTGAATTATTAGGTGTTAAAGTAGAGCGTTTGATCAATGAGCCAAGTGCAGCAGCCATCGCATGTCATATGGATGATGAATATGAAACATTTGTTGTTTTTGATTTTGGTGGAGGAACACTTGATGTTTCAGTTGTTGACTGTTTTGAAAATGTGATTAGTATCAATGCAATCAGTGGAAACAATCACTTGGGAGGTACTGATTTTGATCGAGCTATGGCTGAATATTTTTGTTCGAAAAACGGATTAAACTATAATGTTTTAGACTCTTCTTTTCAACAAAGTATTCTACGTGCTTGTGAACAAGCTAAAATTAAGTTGAGTACGCAAAATGTAGTTGAAGTTTCTTTAGTTCATCTAAATAAGAATTATAATTGTGTATTTGACGAGAATGTACTATTGAATATCACTAAATCTTTACTCGATTCTTGTAAGAATGTGATTGGGAAGGCCGTAAAAGATAGTGGTTTTTCAGCAAGTGAACTCGATAGTTTGATTCTTGTAGGAGGCTCAAGTCAAATGCCTGTTTTACAACATTACTTATCGGACGCTTTAAATATTCCTGTATTAAAAGAAGCAAATATGGATTCTTTAGTCGTACTTGGACTTGGAAAATATATTGGCATTAAACAAAGGGATGAAAGTATTAAAGATGTAGTAGTGACAGATATTTGTCCTTTCTCATTAAGTACGTCTACGTATAATGAACAAAATCCAGATTTGGAATTATCAACCGTACTTATTCCTAAAAATTCGGTTTTACCAGTAAGTAAAAAGATGACTTTGCGTACGGTACATAAAGGACAAACTAAAGTCAATATTAGTGTGTTTCAAGGGCAGGCTATGTATGCCAAGGAAAACTTATTTCTAGGCCAAGCTCTTATTCATGTTCCTAGAAATATGCATGATTATGAATCTTTTGATTTGATCTATTCGTATGACATTAATTCCATGTTGTATGTAGAAGCTATTGTACATTCTACTAAGGAACATTATATTTTTAGAGTATCAAAAGGTGATGTATTAGAAAAGGTAGATGCTTCTGTTCGTCTAGATTCAATAAAAGAAGTTGCTTTAACTTTATACCAAAATAATGAAGTAGATGCCCTGCTTGCTCGTTTTGAAAGAATCTATCAAGAAGTGGATGATGAAACACAAGAGTATTTGATGCGACTTCATGCAGACTTTATAAAAGACATGGATACTTTGATCAACAACGTTCAAAAAAGAATGCGTCTTATAAATCAGGTTTCACGTATTTTAGATCAAATAGAAGAATCTCAAAAAGTAGATCAATTAGATATCTTTACTCAAGAAGATGATGAAGAAGGAGAATATTTGGCATGAATGCTTGGGAAGTATTAGGAATTGAGCCGACAAGTGATAAAAAAGAAATCAAGAAAGCGTATGCAAGACTTTTAAAACAGTATCATCCTGAAGAAAATCCGGAAGAATTCAAACAGATTCAGGCTGCTTATCAACAGTGTCTACATCAAGATCAAGAAATAGAGTCTGCTTCATTTGAACAAAATAAACAGGATATTAAAACACAACCCATTTCAACTAAAGAAGATACAATCATTCCTCCACCTATTCCTAAGCGAGAAACATTATTTGTTCAAAATGAAAAGGATGTAGTGTCTTATTTGGATATTCTAAATATGATAGATAAAAAACTACCTAAAAAGATTGGTTCTAAAGAAATTATAGATGTCTTTACAGATTCTAAAGTCATGCCCTATTTAGAAGATGAACTATTTTGTAGAAGATTAGAAGATATCTTTTTATCTCGTAAATTAAAATGTATCAAGAATTCAAGAGATCCTATCTATATGTATTTAGGAAAGTATGGTATGTCCAAATTATCAAGTGCTATGGACTATTCAAATGTTCCATTCCATAAACGACCAGCATTTGTGGCTTTTATTGTAGTGAGCGTCATTCTTTTAGAGGTGATATTGGGCGTTGTTTAATAATCGCAAGAAATTCGCAAGGTTATAACCACGGGGTTAATCTTGCTTTTTATAATAATGGCGAAAAAATACGAATAATGCTTAAGAATAAGCCTTTCACAATATTGACGTGTGTATCTTCGACTTGAATTTCTTTACATTTTGATAATGTATCCATAAAGTTTTGCTTGACATCCAATGCCTTCTTTGAATTATATAATAGGGTACCATTTTCAAAATGTAGGTATAAAGAACGATAATCTAGATTAATAGTTCCTACTGTTGCATATGTATCATCACAAACAAATACTTTAGAATGAACAAATCCAGGTTCATATTCATAGATTTTAACACCACCTTGAATTAATTGTGCATAATACGTTCTGCCCATATCATGTACGATTTGTTTATCGGCAATGCCTGGCATAATAATTCGTACATCCACACCTTTTTTGGCAGTATGAATTAATGTATTGATCATTTCTGAATCAATAATTAAATACGGTGTCATAATATATACATATTCATTGGCACTATTTAATAAGTCTTCATAAACAGATTGACCTGTCAATTCTTCATCTAATGGTGTTTCTGCATAAGGAGCAATATAGCCATCATAGGATAATTCATCAACAACATCGTTATTTTTAAATATTGTATAATCCTCATCTTCGTGGCACAAAGCATTCCAATTTGTCAAAAACATAACTAAATATGACCATACGGCTTTACCCTTAATACAAATAATATTGTCCATCCAATGTCCGTACTTTACTTTTTTATTGATATATTCATCCGCAAGATTTGCACCACCACTAAAAGCAACCTTACCATCAATTACCAATATTTTTCGATGATCCCTATGATTCATGATTGTATTGATAATAGGGGAGATTCGATTAAAGGATACGGCTTTTATGCCTTTTTTCTTCAATTGTTTGGCATAAGAAGCAGGAAGTGTACCTAATGATCCCATATCATCATACATTACACGTACTTCAACACCTTGTTTGACTTTTTCTTCTAAAATAGAAAGTATGGAATTAAACATTATACCTTCTTCAATAATGAAATATTCCATAAATATGTATTTTTTAGCTTTTTTTAATTCATTTAACATGACATCAAAACCTTTTTCGCATGGAGCATAATATTCAAAGTCGGTATTACGATAAAAAGGAAAGCCTTCTTCATATAAAAAGGCAAGTTGGGATACATAGTCTTTATTATCTTGTTGAATTTCATCAATGATCGATTCATCTTGGATATAATAAGAAGATGCCTTTTTTTGTTCCTGAATGATATTTCGAAATGTTTTTCCAAATAATAAGCTCATTAACATCATTACATATACAAATGTACCAAAGACGGGAAACAACATAATTAACAAGATCCACATTAAATCGGAAGATAAGTGTCTACTTGTTCGAACGATATTTAAGACAATTAAAACAGATAGAATGTGTAATACAACTTCAATGAATACAAAAGAAGATGTTAGCCATTTAAATAATATACAATATAATCCAACTTCACCAAGTGCAATGATTACTAATGGAATAATTCTTCCTAGCCATATTTTTAATTTCATATAAACCAACCATTCCTTTCAGCTTCGCTTCAAGGCACACATTGGAATT
>URHY01000077.1 GCA_900547815.1 uncultured Solobacterium sp. | reverse complement strand
AGAGATGTAAATGCATCCATCAATATATTGATGCAAGGCATATTAGCAAATTAAAAATAAACAAAAAGAACCGCAGGAACTGCGGGGATAGCTCGGTAAGAAAGGTTTCAAAAGAAATCTGTTCCCAAGAATCTCGTCACTTCAGTGATGAGAGGTTCAATACGTGTATACTTACTATATTTCAGCACACAAGCTCAGAAGTGATTTACTGATTTTGTTTCCACTATCCGCTTTCACCAAATGTCGGACTCTTTTATTAGTTTCTTAGCAAAACAGCGCTCTTCGTCATTGCCTTTGATACTTCAACTATACTGAAGCAAATATGTACCGTCAATATAAAAAGGATCGAATCAAGTCCATTTTCAAGAATTCCATTCCATCCTTTTTCATTTTTTCATAAATCTATATTTTAATTGTTCTTTTTGATAATCTTGTGAATTACAACACTTAACAGAATTGTAATGATCATACATGGAATTGTATTTCCAACAGGTGTATCAATCTGCATAAAACAGCGATACACAACAAATCCGACAAGCCTTAATACAAGATTCAGTACATCAAATTCTACATTTCTTTTATCATTCTTTAAAATAAAGAAATCAGCAATCTGGATTGCAATCATAGGAGCAAATACAGAACCAATCAAATAAAGGAAATCAGTAATATTATCCATTGGATATACAATTGCCGCAATTGTACCAACAACAGTTACAACCATTGCTACGTGTTTTCCATTCCACTTTGGCACGATAGATTCATTAGAAATACCTGCAGAATAAGCATCCAGGAATGTTGTTGTAACTGTAGAGAATACAATGATCAATAATCCCGCAATAGCCAAACCTGCTTTCAACATGATCTGTGCAATATCATATTCTCCTGTAAATAAAGCCGCACCTAAACCAATCAAATACATCCAGCAGCTAACGATTCCATACACAATACTACTAACTAAACTAGCCTTCACAGGATCTTCCGCTTCACGTGTATAGTCACTGATCAAAGGCAGCCAGCTCAAAGGCATCGCAATTGCAAGTTCAACACCTGCACCAAACGTCATTGCTTCTGTACATACAACTGCACTGTTTCCATCAAAGAAGATAAATTTGCTAAGCATTAAAGTCAAAACAAATAAAGCAACCATCGCAACTGTATTGATTTTTCCAAGGTTTGTAATACCAACACCAATCCATACAAGAATCAAGATACCAATAATCAAACACCAGATCCATGCACCTGTATGCATAATACCATCTGCCGCAAGTGCACCATCATAAATCATGATTGCTGTCCATCCAACAAGCTGCAGTACATTTAATGCCGCAAACAAAAGACAACCTTTCTGTCCAAAGCTCATCTTTGTAGAATCCATCGCACTTAAGCGCATTTTCCCACCAATAACACCAGCCAGGAACAATAAGATACAGCCAATGACATGTCCAGCCACAATGGCTAAAATACCATTTTTCAATCCTAAAGGTGCAAGATATGTACCTGTCAGTATTTCTGCAATAGAAACACCTGCACCAAACCAGATCAATGCATTTTCAAACAAAGAAGTTTTTTCATTGAACATTCTCCTTTGCATATTCATTATCAATTGCGAATGAATGATCCATTGGTCCAGATCCCTTACCAAGATCAAGCATCGCATTCAATGCTCCAGAAATATAATCCTTTGCACGTTTTACGGATGTATCCAAATCATATCCCTTTGCAAGATTGGATGCGATAGCACTGGATAATGTACATCCTGTTCCATGTGTATTAGAGTTGTTAATACGTTTTCCATGAAACCATGTATATGCGTCATCTCTATACAACAGATCATTTGCATCATTGATTTGATGACCACCCTTTACCAGAATTGCACATCCAAATTTCTTAGAAATTTTTTCAGCAGCGATAATCATTTCTTCTTCATTTGCAATCTTCATATCCGCTAGAACTTCTGCTTCTGGAATATTTGGTGTAATGACTGTTGCTAAAGGCAACAATTCTTTTTTCAATGTTTCAATTGCATCATCACTAATAAGTTTTGCGCCGCTTGTTGCGACCATCACCGGATCCACAACAATGTTAGCTGCCTTATATTCCTGCAGTTTTGAAGCAATCATATGAATCAGATCAGAACTAGAAACCATTCCAATCTTCACAGCATCTGGATAAATATCTGTAAAGACTGCATCTAGCTGCTCCCCAAGAAATTCTGGTGTTACTTCCATAATTCCTGTAACACCTAATGTATTCTGTGCCGTTAGTGCTGTAATTGCACTCGTCGCAAATACGTGATTTGCGCACATTGTTTTGATATCCGCCTGGATACCAGCGCCTCCACTGGAATCACTTCCAGCGATTGTTAATGCTGTTTTCATTTTCTATCTCCTTCCTGCATTACTTTTTTAATGCGACATAAGGTGGTGCCCCCAATTTGCCGCCATATTCTAATCAAAAAACAAAAAGCTGCAGAAAAACCTAATCTGCAGCTAACATACAATAAAGATATCATCCCTACGTTGGCATTATCCAAATCAGGTTTCAGGGTCAAGGTCGAACCTACTCTCAGCCACTCAGCTCCCCATTTTTCAACATGTTTATTATAGTTCCTTTGTAACAAGTAAATCAATAATCATTCAATAATCTTTGTTGGTGATTTTCTCTTTTTGACTAGTCCTATTTATATGCTAACATCAAATAATATAGAGAGAATGTTCCTAATGAGAAATTGAATATGTATTTTATATCTAATATTATTATTAGTTTGATAAATAATTACTCGTTCGATTTCCGCTTTTTCAAATTGGTAACATATCACTGGTTGAATCTAAATATGTTTTCAAGTCTTTATAACGCTTGGTTTGTTCGACAAGCATACTTAATTCTTCATAAAAGAATTGTTTATATTTCCCCATAGTATTATCGATTATAATAGGTACTTTATTCACTATAAAATAGGATAGTTCATCATTGTCAGTTTGATATTTATATTTCAAAATGAAGTAGTTCAAAAGATTTTCGTATTGGCTATCACCTTTGTATACTTCTTTGGATTGTATAAAGGATTTAAGTTGATTGATTTTATTTGTCTTTTGATAAGAAATGCATAAATCGATACCTACAATATTCGCATAAGGGGAA
Organism: uncultured Solobacterium sp.; assembly: GCA_900547815.1. Lineage (GTDB taxonomy): Bacteria > Bacillota_I > Bacilli_A > Erysipelotrichales > Erysipelotrichaceae > Holdemanella. The sequence goes on along the minus strand of URHY01000077.1, from coordinate 5,921 downwards.
TCCATAGCTATATATTGTTCAAGATAATTTATGGCTATGTCGTACATATCAATTCTAAAGGCTTGTAGACCGATATTCTTTAGAAGTTGAGATATTTTAATTTTAGGTATGTTTGAATTGTGTGCTTCTACTATATGATTTATTTGAGAAACTAATTTTTCAAATTTTTCTTTTTCTGTATTTGAAAAGGCAAATCCTTTTAGAGAATAAATGTCGAGAAGACGAATATAATTGTTTTTACTGGAATATTCCTCTTCTAAATCTTGACAATAATCAAGCATTTCAGACAATTTGGATTGATTATATAAAATCATCATATGGTTTCCACGATTAATCATGCTGTTTGAATTTTTAAAATCAAAGTAGGAAAAATCATAAATTCCACTAATTGTTCGTTTCTTAAAAACTAGATCTATCATGACTTCATAGAGGTTAGAATTGATAATGTTTTTTAGGGAAATAATATATTCAGTGCTTTGAAGAGTCGGAAGTTCAAATGAGGAATAATAGGTGTAGATCCATTTGAAACACTCGTAGTATTCATGAAAGAAAATGTATTCTTTGAATGGATTTAATTGTTTTATATAGGATTCAGAGATGGATATAAGCTTTTCTAAATTATAATAATCGCAAGCATTTAATAAATCAGAAAAAATGGAAGTTGGCAGGAATTCTTCAATACAATAATCCGTATTGAATTTTAGATTCACCTTTTTTAGTAATTCTTCATAAATAGAATCGTTTTTAATAATAACACCCTGTTCTATTTTACTAAGTGTTTGTCGAGTGCATATTGGCTCATTATACTCATTTAACAAAAAAGAATTTTGTGATAGATGTTTAAATTGTTGAGTTCGATATAGATGGATTAGGTATCCAATTTTCTTTTTATCGGAATCATTGATCTTTAAATAATACATAGCATTCCTCGCTTCATAATTCACTTAATTTTAACACTTTTCATATTTGTGTAGAAGAATCAATTTTTGAAGCTAATTGTTAAAAAAGAAAGATAACGGGATGTGGTAGGTATATACTATTAAATTAAGTAGGGGATGGATGAGAATGTGTCGATATATATTGAGAAATAAAAAATATTTTATAGGTACATTGTGTACTAGTTTATTTGCGGGGGTTGTACCTTTGTTTTTGGCGTATGTAATCCAATTAATATCGGATGTTGCATTTAATAATCATTTTGAAAAAGCAGGTACATGTCTTTTTGCAAGTGTTTTATTTCTTGTATATACATTGATGACGACCTCTATTAATTCAATAATGAAGTCAATTTATAGGAAAAAATTAAAAACAGATTTGGGTGAAGATCTCTATTCTAGTTTGATGAATCAATCGTATTCTACGTTTAAAAAAGAGAAGATAGGAAATCAGTTATCTCTATTTACCAATGATATAAAAATGGTAGATGAATATTACTTTTATCCAATATTAAGTATGATTGTCGATATCATTGTTTCTGTTATTATTTTAATATACATTCTTCGTATCCATGTATTTGTAGGACTCATGATGGTTGTGATTGCAGTAGCAACACTTTTGGTGCCGAAGATGATGGAAAAAAGATTGAAAAAGTATTCGAACCAATTGTCTTCTTATTCAGGTATATATAATTCAAAATTAAAGGAGATATTTCAAAATTTCGATATCATATTGGATTTGGGCGTTCTAAAACAGTTCGTGGATAAAGGAAAAGAATGGATTGAAAACATGGAATATAAACAAAGAAATGTAAATATGGCAATATCTTTGACGGGAAACTGGGCTAATTGTATTGCGGCCACTTTTCAATTGATTTTTATGTTGGTGATTGGATTGATGATATTATATGGACATTTAGATATGATATATATGATGCCAATTGTAAATGTTTCTAATAATTTTATTTCGAATTTAAATGATATTTCAAGCAATCTTGCTGGATTTAAGTCGGTGTCGGACGTGAATTCGAAACTACTGAATATTATCGATTCTCATGGACAGGCAAATAAGTTTGTATCAAACTATGATGGAAATATCGATTTGGAACATGTATCTTTTGGCTATACTGAAAGTAAGATGATTATTGATGATTTATCTTTCAAATTTGAAAAGGGGAAAAAGTATGCGATAGTTGGTCCGAGTGGTTCCGGAAAATCTACAATTTTAAAATTGATTTTAGGATATTATCCAGTTCAAAAAGGAAATGTGAGTGTTTTGGATTCTAAGAATGTTTCTATGATTCATCAGGAAAGTCATATATTTGATGACACGATTCGAAATAACTTGAATATGGAGCTTGTACAAACAGATGAAACACTGTTAAAATGTATGAAATTTGTAGATTTACCAGAATTTAAATTAGACCAGAATATTTGTGAGGACGGAAGTAATCTTTCTGGTGGGCAAGTTCAACGAATAGGGATTGCGCGTACAATCGCACATTTAAAAGAGGTACTTTTGTGTGATGAAATAACAGCAAGTCTAGATGCACAGACGGCCATCGAAATTGAAAATCGAATATTGGATTTAAAAGAAGAAACTGTATTATATGTAACACATAAATATTTTGACGAAACACTAAAGAAGTTTGATTGTATTCTTGTATTTAAACAAGGACGGATTGTTGAACAGGGATCATTTGAAGAACTTATGAAAAATAAAGGGGACTTCTTTAGCTTAAAAAACAAGGGACGTATTTAGAACCTCTTTCAACATTCAGTGATGAGATTTAATTCGTGATATAATTAGGAACAAATAATGAGTTCCTTTTTGGATTAGTAGGTGGGCAGTGCATGAATGATTACAGGGGATTATTGATTAAGAAACAACGAAAAGAGTTAGACATATCATTAGAAGCTTTATCACATGGGGTTTGTTCTCCTTCATATCTTTCTAAAATTGAAAATAATATCTTGGTCGCAAATGATGATATATACAATTTGTTGTTTAAAAAATTAGGGATTTCTACGATGGATACAATTAAAGAGGAAAAAATTAAACAGATGTTGGATCTTTTCTTTAAATACTATATGTCATCGGATTCAAAAGTATTTAAGATAATTAATGAGCTTTTGGAATATAAAGATGAGGTTGTGTCATCCTGTTTATTTGTTCAATATCAATTGTTTTTACTGTATGCTTCCGAAATGAATTCTCAAATCAATATATCACTTGCTGAAGTGGAAGCGTATTATTCATACATGGATGATTCGCAAAGAGAATATTTAAATTTGTTTAGATTATCTTCTGGAAATATGGAACTATCTGATAATGAGGAATGGGTATTTATACGAAGGTTGAAGGCCAAAGCCAATCTATATGTATATCAAAAAAATGTTTTTGTGGCATACGATCTTTATAAAACATGTTTAAACTATGCGGTTGAATTAGGAAATAAAACATTGATTGCAGAAATCTTTTGTTCATTAGGATGGCTTTGTCTTGATATAGATTTAAATCAAGCTGAAAAATATTACACAAGTGCCGCTCAGTATGATTCACGATATAGGATGTTGGCTTTCTACAATCTGGGAGCAACTATGATACAGCATAAGGATTGTATGGAAAAGGGTAATCAATATTTAAAGAAAGGATTAAAATCATGTACGGATGACTTTTTTGCAGTCAAATATAAAGAAGTTTTATTTGTATATGAGATTCTAAAAGAAAATGTTGGATATGCGAAAAAAATAATCAAAGAATTAGATGATTCTAAGTATATTGATGTTTTCTCTATGATGCTAAATGATGATTATCAATTGAATGTAGACTATCAGAATCGATTAAAAGAATTAAAAAATGATTCTTCTTTATTTAAATTCTTATTCATAAAAAATTGTGAATACTTGCATAAATATAAAGAGATTTGTGTCGCAAATGATTTTATATAATTTTTAGTTTGTGCAAGATTACCTAATAAATTGAACTTAATATAGACAAGAAACCCATTTATTTCTCAATGACAGTTTCTTGCCTTTTCTTTTGTCTTGAAAAATAATAGTCCTAAGGAAAAGGGGTTATTTATGTTTAAACTTGTTCAGAATCATAAAGTATTATATTTTATTTCGCTTATTCTCATTGTTTCATATTCAGTAGTGGATCTATTAAAATCAATCTTGATGAGCTATATATTTGATGATCATCTTCTGGATTCAATTTCAAGCCTTATAGTGATCGTATTGGTATTTTTAGGTGTCTATTTAATTGTTTCCACTTTGCAACAATATGTAGTAGAGGTGTTGAAGAATAAAATACGTTATAGTTTAAATAAAAATTTGTATCAATCGTATGCTTCCAGGAATATAGAATCGTTTCAAAAAAAGGATAGCAGTGAGATATTGAATGAATTTAATAATGAAGTGAATGTGGTGATTGATAATTATGTTTCTTCAAAATTAAATGTGTTCTCATTAACTATTTCATTGATATTGGGAAGTCTATATATCGCAAATCTAAGTGTAGAAATATTAATATTTTTGCTCTTTTGTGCTTTTATAACAATTTTAATAAATAGTATTTTTAAAAACAGTTTAAAGAAGAATCAAATGAATTATTTGGATTCAATGAAGCAATGGCTTTGTTCTATTAAAAATCTGTGTCGTTGTTTTAGTGATATAAAGATTTTAAATTTAGAAAAAGTATTTTGTGACAATCTGGACCTTGAGAATAAGAATTTAGAACAAAGTACTCTAAAAAATAATGGATTTATAAAAATACTTACTTCTATAAATTCTTTTATTTCTCAAGCCATGTTTTTTTTGACATTGCTCTTTGGAATTGTGTTAATACATTATAATCGATTAACAGTTGGACAATTATTAGGAATTGCACAAGCTAGTAATATGGTGATCATGCCAATCGTTAATTATGCAAATCTTCGAAACATGATTCAATCTTCTAAACCGGTTCTACAAAAACTGTTGGATAATTCAATATGCTCTGAAGAGAATGAACCCATTATTTTTGATGAACAAATTCATGACATTAAGATTAAGCATTTAAGTTATTCTTATGGTGTTCGTCAAATATTGGATTTAAGTAATTTGGTAATAGATCAGGGAAAAAAGTATTTAGTCATTGGAAAAAGTGGAGATGGTAAGAGTACATTTTTAGACATTTTAACAAAGCAGAAGAAAGCAGATGGCATTTATGTGAACGATAAGGATTTGAAGGATGTTCAATTTAGCACCTATACCGAAAAGTTTTCTTATGTGAATCAAGACAATGACTTATTACCATTTTCCTTTGAACAAAATATTACTTTAGGAAGGGAAATGAGTAAATATTCTTTGAAAGATTTAGTAACTATATTTAATTTAGAATCGATATTTGATAAGGAAAGAGACAATCTTGATTTTGAACATTTGAATTTAAGCGGTGGAGAGAAACAACGTATTTGTTTGGCAAGAGCAATGTACAGAAATAAAAAATGGCTTTTCTTGGATGAGGCTTTTTCTGCAATCGATAAAGCAAATTCAGATCGAATACATCAATTCATTTTATCCAATCCAGATATTACAGTATTGTCTATAGAACATAAAGTAACAAAAGAAACAGTTTCTTTATATGATAAAGTCTTACTGTTTGAAAACAAAAAGATTGTATCTATGGATGTGGAAGAATATTTAAATAGTAGCTTTTATGAAGAATAAGTGTCATTTATTTTAAACTGTATTTAAATTCATTCCTAGGTATTTACCGTTATCAAAATGATACCAATAGAAATAGTTAAGATATATAATACATGTTAATTGTAAATAAATAGTGTAATTTATGTACATACAGGAGCTGTAACGGATAAAGAAGTTTCAACTTAATAAAAAAGGACCGAATATTCAAGATTTAAAAATCTGAATATCGGTCTTTTTTGGTATAATACATTAGAAAATTAATACATCAATGTTGATAAAAAACACCAATCGAAG
>URHY01000076.1 GCA_900547815.1 uncultured Solobacterium sp. | reverse complement strand
AAGTGCTTGAAAGTATAGTGTTTATGCGGATAATCGCAAATTAGATATAAAATTTCTTTTAAATAATTATGTAATTCTTCAAGACCATATTTATTGGCAGAACCCGGAATTGCAAAGCGCTCATCATAATAGGAAGTGAACACATCATCTGCGATTTTTAGCATATCCTCAAGCCATGGATATTCCTTATGGTAGATCGAATAATCAAAATGACTTGTACCCAACATCCCTAAAAAATATTCTCTTGGAAAAGCGTGACCATGTTTTTTACAAACATCTTCAAATACATCAATATAAAGTGTTTCTGTATCAAACATTAATCCGTCCATATCAAAAATTACTGTATTAATCATCGCCGTCATAATTTACAAAATTCTCCGTTTTTGCAGCCGCAATAGCCTTAAATTCCTTTAATAAAGGATGTTGATAAATGGAATGTAAGTCGTTTGAAATAATAAAGCTTAATAGTTGTGCAAATGGTAAATAAACAATTGGTGAAAGTTCACTTGATACAGTACCACTCAAGCTTAAAACATGATCATCATCCGCTAATCCAGGATTATTTGAAATCAAATAGGCACGCTCACTTACTTTACGTGTAGCCTTATATACTTGTTCCACACGATGACTTGCCACATCGTTTCCATCAAAGAAAATCACATTATATTTCGGTGTTAATTGTAAATTTGGACCATGAATATACTCCTCAATTTCATAACAGCAGCTAGGAATATGTATTGTTTCTCCCATTTTTAATGCACTTTCCAATGCCGTACCATAATTGGAACCAGCTCCACAGCTATACACCCATGACATAGATGATAAATTCTTATAGTGTAACTGAATAAAATCTGTTGCCTTATCTATCATTTCTTCATTTAAATCTGCAGCCTTTCTCAATTCTTCTAAATATTCCACTTTACCAGAATACACAACCGCAAATAAATCTAAGAATAATGCCAATGTTGAAACGCCCTTTGTGACATAACCAACTAATTCTTCACCAACCCCATATTCGATGACAGCATCTGCATAGTCTTTTACATCACTATTCTTATTTCCAGTTAAACAAATTGCCCTATATTGTTTTTTCTTAATGATTTTTAACGCTTCAATTGCGTTTGTACTTAAACCACTTTGTGTAACGACCAAAACCAAATCTGTTTCTCTAATATCATTTTCATAATATGTAAATGTGTATGGTGTAATGATTCTTACTTCTAAACCACTCACTTTTTCTACAAAGCTTCTTGCACAATAACAAGCATTATGACTTGATCCAGAAGCCACAAGCAAAATACGTTTGATTTCTTTTCCTTGCACTTCCTTCATCAATGGTTCTAGCAATGTTTCATATTGTTCAATGTTCTTTCTTAAGACGCCTGGCGTTTCTTTGACATAATCCAGCATTGTTAATTTTTCCATATGTACCTCCCTAAACAACATATAAAAGGTGGAATGGTTCCACCTTTATATTTTAGTATTCTAATCTTCTGTAATAACGACGGATTTCCATTGGGTGACGAGTTTCGATTTCCATGTGAACGTCAATTCTGTTGTTTACAGCATGCATTACATGGTGAGACAAGTGTTTACGATATTTTTCGCTAATACCCTTTAATTCGTAATCTTTAGAATCGATAATTGTGTAGTTTGCACAAATTCTTGGAATGAAGTTAGCAACACGTTCAGATAATGGACGTTGAGCATCTTCACCAATATAAATTGTAACTGGAGTTTCTTTAGTTACGATTTCGAACATACCGTGGAAGAATTCATTTGATGTGATTGATTTAGTTTTTAACCACAATTGTTCTTCCCAGTAGCACATTGCGTATGAGTAAGTTGCTCCCCATTGGTTACCAGCACCTACGAAGTAGTGCATTTCATCATTCCAGTGTTTTTTAGCGAATTCAATTGCGAATGGTTCAGCTTGCTTTTCAACTTCTACTAAATCTTGTGCTAAGTATTTGTCAAATTCTGCATACATATCTTCGTAGTCTTCGAATTCACCATTGTTGAACATAAAGCGGTCAGCAACCATGAAGAACTTTAATTGTTCGTTAACTGGGTAAGAGATCTTGTAGTCTCCTAAGTCTAATAAGATAGCTTCTTTAGCATCTACAAATGAGATAACTGTAGCTCCAACTTCTTCTTTGATTTTTTTAATAGCTTCAACAACTTCTTTAGTGTTTCCAGTTACAGAAGAGATAATAACAACTGTATCTTTAGTAATACGTTTGTTTCCTGTAGTTAAGTATTCAGCAGCATTTTCTGCCCAAGTTTCAATAGCACTCATCTCTTTCATGTGTACTGTAGCCTGCATAGCACTTGCCCAAGTACCACCAACACCTAACCAGCAGATGTTTGAATATCCACGTTCGCAGATTTCATCAACGATTTCGTTGATTCGAGGGCGTAGAGCCAATGCTCCATTTACGCTATCGATTTTTTCTTGTTCGTTAAATTTAATCATTTTCATGTCCTCCATCTATTTAAATTTTATTAACAACCTAAGATACCAAAGAATGAGCCAATCAATCCGATTGCAACACACAATAACAACAATGATGTTGTCTTAACATTTTTCTTTTTCAATAAATAGTAAACCAATAATGTGAATAATAATGGCATTAAACCAGGCATGATATTATTGAATACATCATTTAATGTAGTTGCTTCATCACCAGAACCAAATGCCAATGGGAATTTGATTGAAACGTTTTCAGCCGTCATACCACCAACAACCATCAATCCTAAAACGCTTGCTGCATAAGTCAATTTTGACATCAATCCATTTTCCTGGATTTTGGCCAAGAATCCACTACCTAATTTATAACCAGCGTTCATTAAGTAATAACGTAATCCTTGAGCAGGGATGTTGAAGATCAATAAGAATAAGATAGGTCCTAAGATATTTCCTTGATTTGCTAATGATAGACCTACACCTGTAGCGATGATACGTAATGTTCCCCAGATAAATGAGTCACCAATACCAGCTAAAGGTCCCATCAATGAAACCTTAACACTGTTGATACTTTCTGTATCGAAGTTAGGATCATTTGCGTTACTTTCTTCCATAGCAGCACTGATACCAAGAATCAATGTTGACAATTGAGGTGTTGTATTGAAGAATTCCAAGTGACGTTGCATAGCTGCAATTTGGTCTTCTTTATTTGAATATAATTTTTTGATTACTGGTAACATACAGTAGCAGTATGCCATGTTCATCTGTCTTTCGTAGTTCCAGTCCCATTCCATTCCGAATGAACGCCAGAATACTTGATTTATTTCCTTTTTTGTTAATTTATTAGAAGTCGTCATCTTCGTCTAATCCTCCTTCTGTAGCTGTTTGAGCTGAATTGCTACGTAGTTGAGTTAATACGATAGCGATGATAGCTCCAAAAATTGCGATTGCAGTTACTGGAATTCCTAAGTATACGCTTAATGCGAATCCTAAGAAGAAGAAACATGCAACATCTTTGTCCATGATCATCATCAACAATAAACCAAATCCGATTGCAGGTAATAAGCCCATTGTGATTTGTAAACCATTTGAGATCCATTCAGGAATTACATTTAATAAAGCCTGAACTGCAGGTCCACCAGCATAGTATCCACATGCTACGATAACACCGATAATCAAGTTAACACCGAAGAATCCACCTAAGAAGTGCATTCTAGCAACTCCTGCCATATTTCCTTCAGCTGCATATTTATCTGCTTTGTGAACAAATGGAGGTAAAATGAATACCATTCCAACGTTCTTTGCGATTAAAACCAATGAAGCAACTGGTAAACCAACAGTCAATGCTGTTTCTGGTCCAGCTCCTGTAGTAATTGCGAAAGCTGTTCCTAATACTGTTCCTGAAATCATTTCAGGTGGAATACTTGCTCCGATTGAGAAAGCTCCCATAAATGCCAACTCTAAAGTTGCACCTAATGTAACACCTGTTGGGATATCACCTAGTACAACACCTGTTAAAGCTCCCATAACCAATGGTCTTGACAACAAACTTGTTCCGAACAAATATTCAGCATTTCCAAGCATTGCTACCAAACCAAGTAAAATTGCTTGTAGTAACATGTTTCTCCTCCTATAATACTTTTTCTACGTTTACTGCATTATCTTCAGGTACCATTTGGATTGTTACATCCACACCTGCTGCACATAATCCTTTTAAAATTGTTTCTTCTGCTGGTGTAATATTCATAGCCTTTGAAATATTACGAGTTTCAGCTGTTGCCTTTGTTCCACCAAGATTCAATTTCTTGATGTTGCAATCTTTACATAATCTTTCTGCATCTTTAATAGATTCAACAACAATTAATAATTTGTATTTATCTGTAACACCACTGTTGATCGCATTCACTGCATCATCCATATTTTTAATAACCAATTTAACACCATTTGGTTTTGCCAATTTAATTGAAGTTTTTCTTAAATCATCTTTCATAACTGCGTCACACGCAACTAAGATACAATCGGCTTCAACTGCATTTTTCCAAGAAAAAGCAACTTGACCATGTAACAATCTATGATCTACTCTTAATAATTTAATCATGTTATTTTCCTCCTTTTAGAAATCTTCGTCTTCTTCGCTAGACATGCCATTCATAACAGTCATTCCCTCTTTAGCTGCATTGATCAAATCTGTAGCATCCTCTAAGCTAACTTCACCACCTAGACTTTTCATCACTGCATCTAGTGCTAATCCCATGTTCATTCCTGAGAAAACCATTACATTATCCAATACCGCAAGCTTTGATAAAGCTGTATGAACACTTCCACCTTTGATGTCACACAAAACTAAAATTTGTTCATCACTCTCTTTTGCTTGTTTAGAAAGCTCTTGATAAAAGTCTTCAGGATTTTGACCAGGAAGTAAGCTATATGTTTCTACGTCCTTCGCCAAGTCACCAACAATCATAGAAACAGAATCTTTCATTCCTTTTGATAATCCTCCATGAGAAGCAAATATCACTCTACTCATTTTCTTTCTCCTTTCTGATTACGTCGCTCACTTATATACAAGCAAATATTGTGCCATAGAAAAATAATATAAAAATAAAGATGAGTTTCCCCATCTTTACTAGTTATTCTTCACATAATTATAAATGTGAATCATTTCCTCTGTAGGAATATCTACACCATAGAAATCCTCTACTTGCTTAAACGCCTTCTTAACATAGTCCACAAAATCTTTATGTTCATTTAAGAAATCTAAGCTAGGATCATATTCTGCATTTCTAGATACAACCAATCTTTCAATCAAGCAACAAATGTGTACATACAATCCAAAACAAGTACGATTACTAAAACGAACCCCGACATATTTCTGTAGAACATCAATCGCATTGGCAACCTGTTCTAATAGCTTCGTTGGATTTAATATCGTTAGTGCATTCATAATATTACTCAATGAGAAGTTATGTAGAATATTTTTATCAAATACAGACAGCTGCTCTTCATCCATATAGTCTTTGAAATATTGATTAAAATCGTTAAATGTATCTTCAATAATCAAGTCTTCAAGCCCTACAAATGGAATGTCTTCCATATTGGGATCCAACGTTCCAAGTACACATAGAACGTCATATTCTTCAAACACATTATTCTTATTACCCAGTTCAATCAATTCCGAATAATTTAATGTCTTCACATCTAAATTGATTCCATCTGGAAAAGACTGTTCTAACATCGACTTCAACTTCTTAGCTGTTCCTAATCCACTTGCACATGAGCAAAGAATAACAGGTTGTTTTAGTTGATTCTTTTCAATATGATACGCAAAATTCACATGGAAAGCATCAATTGTTTTTTGAAGCAAAGCATCCATCTCCATATTGTTACGAATGCCATTTCCAATCTCTAATGCGATTGGTGTACTGACATTATTAATAATTCCAATATTGGCATTTTCAATGTGCAGACCCTTATAAATATCTTCTAAGCTTCCCATATCCACCAATAAATATAGTTCTTTTGCCTTGCCAATACGATCCAAATAACGATTCAGCTTTTCAATCATTGTAGCCGTATCAATATATAGTGGCATATCTAAGGCATCAAAAATATATTGGCCTAAGAAACGATTGGCTGCATCTGCAATACTAGAAGCCGTAGAAAAGCCATGTGAAAGTACAACAGCTGCTTTTTGAGAAAGCCTAGAATCTTTTTGTACATTATATACATAGAAGATAAATGTACAAATAATAATGGAATACATATCAATTTCCAGATAAGACTTTAAATATGTACAGATTTCTAAAGATACATTAGTAGCTCTAAAGAATTCTTCCTGAAGCAACTGGTATAAATCATCACATTCTTCTTCATGCTTTAAAAACCAACTTCTTAAATCATGATACTCATGATGAATTTCGTCTAAATAAGAAGCAATCGATAACGTTTCATTGTTTGTGATTTTTAAGCCATATCGAGATTCAATCAAATTAAAGATATGCTGCACACCCCGATTATAATAATCTACTTGACTAGATTCTTTCTTTCTAAAATTTAAATTATCAAAATATTTCTGAACATAATTCTTCTCTTTAGCCATAAAATCCGACAAATTCATATGTTCTTCCTTGTACTGTCTGTAACAAGCCAACAAACTCTCATTTAACTGTAAGATTTCTTTTTGTCCATTATAGTATCCTTGTAAATCATCTACATAAATATATTCATCGTCATCTAGAACAGTTTTTTGATTGGCATACACTTGCTGCAACAAATCCTGAGGCAAGCTATCCAAATGAATCACTAAATCATCATTAACCTTATCGAATAAGGAATTGATACAACAAGATTGAACACTACTCTTTAATTGACCAATGTTTCCTGGCATCTTACTTTGCAACAACGCATTATATACCTTACTGCTCATTTTGATCTGACAATTCAAGCGCTTTTCTTCTTGACTAAAAATATCATGCAACAACTCAATACGCTCTTGCGTGCCTCTTTGTTCAAGACTTGGAATCGTAATAATCATAGGAATACGTCGCATCAATGTTTTTAATAAAACCTTATCCGGATTTTCTGTTGTCGCAAATACAATCCGAACATTGGACTTATACCACTTTTCATTATCTCCCACACGATGATAAATACCTTGATCCATGAATAAAAATAATTTTTCCTGACACTCCGCCTTTAATTCATGCACCTCATCCAAAAACAAGACACCATTATCAGCTAGCGCAATCAATCCTTCATTGTCTTTTTCAGCACCTGTAAAGGCACCTTTGACATGTCCAAATAGATTTGCCGTTAATAATTCTGGGTTATTCGCATATTCACTACAGTTTACCTGTATAAATTGTCCATCCTTCGCAATTACACCTTGATTTCTAGCCCACTCATACGTAAGCTTCGCAATCAAAGATTTACCTGTTCCAGTAGGACCATAAAGTAACATTGGCAGACCATTAGGCGGGTATGAAATCGTAGCCTTACATTGTTTAACTGTTTGAGCCAATGAATGATTCATACCTACTAGTTTTTCAAAATCCTTCTTTTCCTGGTTTGACATCAATTCATTGATACTTGTATATACATTATCTTTATAGGGAATTCCCTTTTCTTTTAAATAATCAACGGAAATGAAACAAAAAGGCTTAGATTCAATACGAACAAGCTTATTTTCTTTCACTAATTTATTTAAAACAACCGATATCTGTGATCGACTGATCTTTAAGTTTTCACTTATTAAGGCAACTGTTGTTTGATCAAATTCATTATTATTACAGCAAGCCAAAATATATGCCAATATTTTTTCTATCATGTTACCCTCCACTTTTTTAGATTATTATACCACATTATGTGCTAACATATATATATGAAACAAGACTTGATATATACACATACCTATAAACAGACATTCCATATGACAACAGGTTTAAAGTCGCATCTTGAAATATTAAGTAAAGATAGACAGACTTTATCCGACCTTTTATATACTGTCAGCCAAAATAATCCTTTTCTAGAATACACTCCTAGCCAAGATATCCAACAATATTTAGAAGCGGGTATTTCAGATAAACCAAGCCTAAAGAATGAGTTATATCTACAGCTACACACTACAAAACAAAAGCATAATGAAACCATTGCCGATTATATTATTGAATCCTTAGATAGTCATGGATTCTTTAACTATGACTTAGATATAGTTCTAAACGATTTAAAATGTACAAAAGAAGAATTTATAGATACATTAAATTTAATTCAAACCTTTGAGCCCCTTGGAGTTGCTGCCAAAAACAGTGTTGATTCTTTAATGATACAACTAAAAGAAAAAGAATATATCATCGCATATACAATATTAAAGAATTATTCAAAGGAACTTGAAGAAAAAGATTTCTATACGATTTCTGAATCCTTAGATATACCTTATGAATCTGTATTTGATGAATTAGCCCACATGCAAGAGTGCAATCCTTTTCCATGTAGTGAATATGCAACAGAAAGCACGACAAATCTCGCATTACCTGAATTCACAATCGAGATTATTGAAGATCAATTAAAGATCATCCCTAAAGAAATGGGAAATCTGTCGCTTCATTGTGAAGAAGTAAAATTATCGAACGAGGCAAAGAAATATTTAAATGAAGCGAAATTCTATATTGATAGTTTAAACCGTAGAAATAAGACCATTCTTTTACTCGCCAATCTTTTGATTACCCATCAAAAGAATTACTTTCTATTTCAAGATGATTTAAGAGAATGTACACTTAAAGAAATTGCTCAAGAATCTGGATACTCCATTTCCACAGTTTCTAGAACACTCAGTGATAAATATTATGAATTCAATAATCAAATCTACCCTGTTAAAGATCTATTTGTTTCAAAAACACATAATGGAAGCAGTAAGGACTCGATTCAAAAGGCTATTCAATTATTAATTATGGCAGAAGATAAAGAAAATCCTCTACAGGATGAACAAATTGTAAAGGAACTTGAAGATATGGAATTGTATGCTTCAAGAAGAACCATATCTAAATATCGTAAGGAATTAAATATTCCTAATTCAAAACAAAGAAAAAAGGCGGGATATTAATATCAATGTCATTAAGTTAAGTTAACGGGATAGTGACAGTGATAAATTCTTATTAAGTTAAGCCTGGATACAATTCT
>URHY01000075.1 GCA_900547815.1 uncultured Solobacterium sp. | reverse complement strand
GCACGTATGGTTTGATAAGGGGCGGTAGAATTTAAACTCTATCGCCTACTTTCTTGTTTAATTGACTAAATTTTCTAAAATATAACTGATGTATAACCGTTTAAAAGATATAATGTGGTTAGATAATTGAAATATTTCTTAAAGAAAGGCAGGTAACTTATGCAGGCAATTATGCGCTATGAGTTGGTCATCAATGAAGCATTACGTTCTGCACTTATGTTTGATACACCGGATGAGCAGATCAATGAGTTTATTCGTTTTTTTGGAAAACACATTGGGTGTGATCGCATTTATATTTTTGAAGATAATAAAAAAAAAGCATGTGACAAATAATACTTATGAATGGTGTAGTGAAGGTATTCAACCAGAAATTGATTTTCTACAAGGTGTGGACATGGATATTATTGATTGGTGGTATAAAGCTTTCGACAAGAAAGAAAATGTAATCATTCAAGATGTAGAAACAATTAAAAAGGATCATGCGTATACGTATAATACGTTGAAAGTACAAAATGTTACACGTCTAGTGGTTTGTCCTATTCGCTATAAAGATGAAATTAGTGGATTCTTTGGTGTTGATAATCCGCCGATTGATAATCATTCAAGTTTGACAACATTTTTTGATATGATCGCAACGTTGGTTGTATCTTTTTTAAAGATTCGTAATTCACAAAATAAGTCTAAACAAGAGGCTAAATTGAGTGGATATTCGGCATTGGCCCAAATTTATATTTCAATGCACTATATTAATATAAAGACGCAAAAATATCATATTGTGAAAACGGAACCGGAAATCCTTAAATATTTACAAGTCGACAAAATAAATGATGTAGAGGATTGTTTTAGTGATCATATTTATAAGATTCATAAAGAGTTTTGTCAACAAGATTATGTGGATCGAGAAATTGCGTTTATGGATCTAGAAACATTGGATGAAAGACTTCAGAATAAGAAATCAATCGATAGTGTTTTCTATGGTAAAATTTCTGGTTGGTGTCGTGGACGTTATATTCCGGTAGACTATGATGAGGATGGTCATTTATTACATGTTTTATATTGTGTGGAATGTATTGATGAACAAAAGAGAAGAGAAGATAAATTATTATATTTAGCTCAAACCGATACGATGACGGGTGTTTCGAATCGTCGAAGTGGAGAAAAGATGATTGAGCGTATTTTGAATAATAAAATTAGTGGAATGATGTGTCTAGTGGATTGTGATAAATTTAAATTGATTAATGATACATATGGGCATATGGCGGGGGATGAGGTTATTATCGCGATTGCGCATACGCTTCAAAAATCATGTCGTGATAAAGATATAGTAATGCGTTTGGGTGGAGATGAGTTTGCGTTATATATTCCGGGAGTTACAAATCGTAAGTGTGCAAATTCTTTCTTTAAACGTTTATTTGAAAATTTGAAACAGATCCATGTTGAATCGATAGATAATCATCCGGTTGTATTAAGTCTTGGTGCCTGTTTCTTTGATGGGAAAGAAGATTTAAGTTTTGATGAATTATATTGTAGAGCGGACTCAGCTATGTATGAAAGTAAAAAAATCGACGGATATAGTGCAACAATTTTCAGAAAAAAATAGCCTCTTTGTGAACAAAGAGGTTGTTTTGTACCTTAAAAGTAGACAAGTGTTAAAAAATAGTAAACATTTATTGAATTTTGTGGTATTATACCCGAAACGGAGGGAAATATATATGCAGAAGTATGTAGAAATCAAGCGAGATGGTTTAACACTTCGTGGTATGCTTCATATTCCAAATGATGTTGTAAGTCAAAAAGTGCCTATGGTCATTCTTCTTCATGGTTTTTGTGATGATCGAAATGAAATTAATTTTGTACATAATGAATTGTCTCAAAGACTATGTGATGCTGGTATTGCCAGTGTTCGTTTTGATATGAATGGCAGTGGTGAAAGTGATGGAAGATTTGAAGATATGACTGTTTCAAGTGAAATTTTAGATGCACAAGCCATGTTGAGATATGTTCGATCCTTGGATTTTGTCGATACTAAAAAAATTGCACTTCATGGATGTAGTCTAGGAGGGTGTGTGGCCAGTATGGTGGCAGGAAAGTGTAAAGATCAGATTCGAGCTTTATCCTTGTGGTGTCCCGCTCCAGATTTAGTTTATAACTTAAAGGAGCATAAGACTTTGTGCAATCAAGATGTTTCAAATATTGAAAAAGATGGATGTGCCGATGTAGAAGGGTTAAAATTGAGCCTAAAATTTTATCAGGACGCTTGTACATTAGATCCATATAAAGAAGCTAGTTTGTTTGATAAGAATGTATGTACGATACATGGAGATCAAGATATTACGGCTTCTTGTGAATGTAGTTATAAATATAAAGAAATTTTTAAGGAAAGAGCAAAATGTATTATTGTCAAAGGGGCAGAGCACAGATTTAAATCGTTTGCGTTTAGAGAAGCTAGAATGCAAGGTGCTCTAGACTTTTTGAAAGAAGAATTATTATAAAGAAAGTGAAGGAATTTGATATGAATCATGAAAGAAAAGAGCCAACAACACTATTTGCGATTGTTTCATTTTTGGCGATTATTGCCGTACTTATTATTATGATCAACATGGGATGTAATACAACACTATCTGTTTTTTCGGGTGTTATTGTATCTGTGATCACAACTCGATTGTTGAATATTCCATGGAATGAAGTGGAACAAAATATAATTAAAACAGCAGCAGAATGTATGCCTACATTTTTAATTGTGATTATGGTGGGTATGCTTGTAGGAATTTGGATGGCTGGTGGGACTGTTCCCACATTAATGTATTATGGTATGCAAGTTGTATCTCCAAAAATATTAGTACCACTAGCTTTTGTGCTTTGTGCACTCACAAGTGAGTTTACGGGAACTTCATTTGGTTCAGTTGCCACAATGGGTCTTGCGATGGTAGGAATTGCCTCTACGACTAGTATTCCAGTACCATTGGTAGTGGGTGCTGTTGTTTCTGGTGCATGGTTAGGGGATAAGATGTCTCCATTATCCGATACGACCAATTTGGCAAGTGGTGTAAGTAAAGTGCCTTTATATGATCATATTCATTCTATGCAGTACACTACGCTTCCAGCAGCTGTAGTTGCCTTAGTATTATTTACAATTGCGGGGCTTTATTATAGTGGTGGAAGTATGGATCTTGCCCAACAAAAATTAATTATGGATACTTTAAGTCAACATTTCACAATTAATATTTTATTGATTTTACCAGCAATTTTAGTTATTTTGATTTCTGTATTTAAACTTCCATCTTTGTTAGGTATGGGACTTGCAGTTGTAGTATCGGCTATTTTCGCGATGGTGTTTCAAGGTGTAAATTTTGTAGATTTAATGAATTATGCTTTTAATGGTTTTAGTATTGAAACAGGTGTATCCATTGTAGATCCAATGTTAAATCGTGGTGGTGTTCTTTCAATGTCTGAATTGTTGGTTACATTTATGGTGGCAAGTGTAATGGGCGCTGTCATTACGTCTTCTGGAATTTTGGATGTTTTAGCCAAAAATGTTTTATTGAAGTTCATAAAGAATCGTACGGTTTTGGTGTTTGTCACTTTGGTATATTGTTACATTGTAAATTTTTTAACAGCTGGTGGACAAACCGTATCTATTATTGTGACGGAACAGACTTTTGAATCTACATATGAAGATATGAATATTTCGCGTAAAGTATTATCAAGAACGTTAGAAGATTTTGGTACTTTATCAGCACCAATCGTTCCTTGGGGTGTTGCGACAATTTATGTCATGGGTGTGCTTGGATGTAGTACGGCATATATTCCATATGCTTGGTTTATCTTTATTGTTCCCGTTTTCTCAATGATTTGCGCAATCACTGGAATTGGTGTTTGGGATAAGGAAGAAAAGCCGGTTCGAAAATAAATGTTATAAAACTTTACTATCTTTTAAAAATGGTGTATAAATTTAATGTAAATAAAAAAAGGGAGCTTGTAGTACAGGCTGAGAGGAAAGTATGACTTTCGACCTATAACCTGATTTGGATAATGCCAACGTAGGGAAATACTTTGTCTTTTTTAGTGTGAGTATGCCTATATTGGTTGCTCACTTTTTTTAGTGGCAAGATGGGAGCACCACTTTTTGTCACGTTAAAAAATCATTTGGAAAAGGAGAATTAAAAATGAACACAAATGAAAGTACAGTAAGTACAGGCGCTACATATACCACTCAGATGGATGCTGCGCGTAAAGGTATTATTACGCCAGAAATGAAAATTGTAGCCCAAAAAGAAAAAATGACAGAGGAAGAACTAAGAGCGTTAGTGGCTTGTGGAAAGGTTGTTATTCCGGCTAATAAAAACCACAAATCATTAGATCCTGAAGGCGTTGGTAGCATGCTACGAACAAAGATCAATGTCAACTTAGGTGTTTCTAGAGATTGTAAAGATTATGATGTAGAAATGAAAAAGGTTATGGCTGCTGTAGACTTAGGCGCTGAATCTATTATGGATTTATCAAGTCATGGAAATACACAACCATTCCGTCAAAAATTAACATCAGAATGTCCAGCTATGATTGGTACAGTTCCTGTATATGATAGTGTGATTCATTATCAAAGAGATTTAAACACATTAACGGCCAAGGATTTTTTGGATGTGATTGAGTTGCATGCCAAAGATGGTGTTGACTTTGTGACTTTGCATTGTGGAATCACAAGAAAAACGATTGATCAAATAAAAAAACATAAACGTAAAATGAATATCGTTTCTCGTGGAGGAAGTTTAGTGTTTGCGTGGATGTCAATGACGGGGGAAGAAAATCCATTCTATGAATATTATGATGAAATCTTGGATATTTGCGAAAAATATGATGTAACGATTTCTTTAGGAGATGCTTGTCGACCAGGATGTTTAGCGGATGCGACAGATGTGTGTCAAATTGAAGAATTGGTGCGTTTGGGAGAACTAACAAAACGTGCATGGGATCATAATGTCCAAGTTATTGTAGAAGGACCTGGACATGTTCCATTAAATCAGGTAGCCGCTAATATGCAAGTACAGCAACAAATTTGTATGGGAGCTCCATTCTACGTGTTAGGACCATTAGTTACAGACATTGCACCTGGTTATGATCATATTACAGCTGCTATTGGTGGTGCCGTTGCTGCTATGTCAGGAGCTGCATTCTTATGTTATGTTACACCTGCTGAACACTTGGCTTTACCAAATGTTGAGGATACAAAACAAGGTATTATTGCTTCAAAAATTGCGGCTCACGCGGCAGACATTGCTAAGGGAGTTCCTGGAGCTAGAGATATAGATGACAAGATGGCAGATGCAAGAAAGAATTTGGATTGGGACGCACAATTTGAATGTGCTTTAGATCCTGAGACTGCAAAAGCAATTCGTCAATCTCGTATGCCAGAAGATGATCATAGTGATACTTGTAGCATGTGTGGTAAATTCTGTGCCGTGAGAAGTATGAATAAGGCTTTATCTGGAGAGAATATAGACATCTTATAGAAATGTAGTTTAAACTGCGTTTTTTTCTTGTCAAGGTTGTACATTTTAGTAAGGGTTTGTAAAAATTAACTGATTTTAATCAAGAGTGGATAGGATATGATACATTAAATATGTAGCTTTATTGTTAGATTCATCTATAACAAACGTTAATGAATGACGTATGTTAATCATGATACAATAGACAACAAGTTAGAAAGGGTAATTTATGAGTGAGTTTGTATTAGATTTTTTTGAGGGGAAGAATCTTGCGACGATCGAAAAAAAGAAACATTCATATTTAATGATAGATGGTCATGATCAGGCAGATATTTATATATTGAAAGATGGGATTGTAAAAACGAGTGTTATATTAAGTGATGGTCGTGAATTTAACATTATGTATTTAAAAGGTTTCGATGTACTTTCACTTTTAAAAGATGAAATAAAAAAGGTTACTTCAGCATCTTTTCATATTCGTATTGAAAGTGATACGGCTGTATTCTATCGTGTGAATCGAAAATTGTTTGCGAAATATTTAAGTGAAAACAAAGAATTAAGAGATTATATGGATGCATATTATCGTAAGAAGTTGTCGGAAGCCATTTATCGCCAGCAATTAATGACTATGAATGGTAAAAATGGTGCCGTATGTGCTTTTATTTATTATCTGGTTGGATTATTCGGAAGAGAAGTTAAGAAGGGGATCTTTATTGATCTTCAAGTCACAAATGATGATATTGCAGGTTTTTGCGGTGTATCTACAAGAAATAGTGTAAATCGTATCTTACGTGGATTAAGACAACAAGGTGTTATAACAATGGTATATCATAAAATCCTAGTTCTAGATGTGGATTATTTAAAGAAGTTTATTTAGTAAATAAGCTTCTTTTTTTGGCAATTTTGTGAATTGTTTAAGATGAATGAGTGGACTCGTTAATATGAAGGTAGAAAGGTTAGGGGAAAATGATATTCCTTAAAAGAATTATTTAGTAAATGAAAAGGAGAATTGGTTTAGATTCTCCTTGATTAAAAAGTTCTGAACTCTTTTAAATAAAGGACTTCAGAGCCTTAAATTTCAAACTGACAGAGGGGTAGTAGGAGCAATAATTTTGGAGTTTATATACGTATTTTCTCTATACTTAAAGGTGATGATGATTTTATCATGATTGAAAATAAGTGCTTTATATGTTTTTTCTTATCATATTTTACAGCTTTTTAAATTTTTTAGTGTTCATGAAACTTAGACAACGAATATAAAATATCAATTAATAATAGAGATGGTATTTGTATAAATAATCAAAATATCAAAAAATCATATTATATAAATGAGGATTGAATAATAAATTACTATTGGATTTTCAAACGTTTTTGGCTTCAAGGGAAAATTCTTTAGATGAAAAGTAGATATAAGAATTTCTGAATAAAGAGAAGATAACTATTAGTTTTGTCATTCTAACCTGTACTTGTATAATTAATAGCTATGTGATATTGCAAAACTACTGAAAGATAGTTAATATACAACTAAACGGTAATTTTCGAAGGATGGCTAAGACAAGAATGAGTGATACAAGAAAAAAAAGAGATTATTTTGGCTACATTAGAACTGGCAGCTAATAAAGGACTTGGTAATGTTTCTATGAATATGATTGCAGATAAAGTTGGAATAAAAAAACCATCATTGTACAATCATTTTTCATCGAAAGAGGAACTTGTTGAAGTAATGTATCAATTTCTTAGTAAAGAGGCTAAGAAAACTGCTAATATTGGTGCAATTGATTATACGACTTTTTTTGCTGGAAAGAGTGCATTGGAAATATTGAGGGGGATAGTCAAAGGATATTTTAATATGAATCAGCAGGAACATATGATAAATTTCTACAAGATCATCTATTCTGAAAGAAGTTTAAATCCTTTAGCAGCAAAAATTGTAGCAGAAGAAACGGATAGGATGATTTTAGCAACGAAACAGCTTTTCTATGCTATGGAAGTGCATAAATTACTTCATTTTACAAATCCAGATATGAGTGCAGTGAGTTTTGCGATGACAATACATGGATTAATGGATTATGAACTGGATCAAAATAATGGTCAGTATAGCTTTGAAACAGATAAGAGTCTTTTGGACAACTATTTGAAGTGGTTTTGCGAGGAGTATGCTGCATGACAATGAATAAATATTTGAATTACTGGGGATTGATTTTTATTGTTGTGATTTTGATTCCTAATATTGTTTTTGCGATAACATGTAAAGATGGATTCGAAAATCGTTACAAGAATAAATTAGTTGGATTTCTTGAACAGATTGCTAGATTCGGATGTTTTGTCAGTATGTTTCTTATAATCCCTTTTAGGAATAAAGGATATTGGTTTAAACAAGGAGAAACGGTTTATCTAGTTTTGGGAGTTATATTTGTAATATTGTATTGCTTAGGATGGATTATATTTTGGAAAGAGGATTCTATACGAAAGTCCTTATACTTATCAATTATTCCGTCTTTATTATTTATTGAAAGTGGTATTATAAGTGGCAATATTTTGTTGTTAATTTTTGCGGTGATCTTTGCTCCATGCCATATTCTAATAAGCTATATGAATGCTATTTTAATATGATTTGAAGATTGAAAGGCATGGATCCGGACAATTTTTGAATGTATGTTACTGCATTTAAGGAAAATGAAAATAAAAGGAGAAAATATGGTATCAGATATAATTAAAATCAACCATTTGAATAAAAGCTTTGGGGAAGTAAAAGCAGTAAATGATTTGAGCTTTTGTGTAAAAGAAGGAGAATTGTTTGCATTTCTTGGAGTAAATGGCGCAGGGAAAAGTACTACTATTTCTATTCTTTGTGGACTGTTGAAAAAAGATAGTGGAAGTGTTCTTGTAAATGGAATTGAAACTGACAAAGCTGGCGCACAGACAAAAAGGATGCTTGGTGTTGTGTTTCAGGATAGTGTGCTTGATAAACCACTTACAGTGAAAGAAAACTTAATGAGTAGAGCTGCTTTGTACGGTATTACAGGAAATGCTTTTGATAAGAGATTACAGGAGCTAGTTGAGATTCTTGAGTTTGACGATTTTTTAAATAGACCTGTAGGAAAACTGTCGGGAGGACAGAGAAGAAGAATTGATATTGCTCGTGCATTATTACATAGACCAGAAATTTTGATTCTTGATGTAAAATGAGGTATAGATGGTAGGCGTGTATAGAGTGTATCCAGTTTACTCTTAGAGGAAAATAGGTACATGATACACAGATAATGGAAAAGAATGTGTATCTAGTTGAATATAGAAGCAGGTAGTAGGTATGAAAGAATAGGATTCTTCCATGCCGTTTTTTATTATAGAGAAAGAACAGATTGCACAGTATTGACCAGGTCATTTCAGTAGATCTGCTGAATAGCTTTCTTCCAGAAGTGTGGTATAGTCTTGTGCTTGGAACAGGGAAACGATACAGAAAGGAGAAAACGATATGTCAGTACAGCCAGATATCATCTGGAACGAGCAATGTCTGGGGATACGGATAGGAGAACAGGTATGTATCTATCTGAAAAAGCATAATGCGGAATACCAGAGACTGCAAAAGAAAATACTGGAATTTACAGAAAAGTATCCAGTGATAGAAACATTTATGGAGACGAATCAGTCAATCAGCCTAACGG
>URHY01000074.1 GCA_900547815.1 uncultured Solobacterium sp. | reverse complement strand
TTCAACCTCGTTGTATTTACTATTTCTCAATGGGATTTAGTTTTACAATTGAGCTTTTTTACATTTTTTTAAAAACCATACATTTTTCATTTTTGGTTGAACTTATTTGACAAATGACCTATTATAATGTGGTCAATAAACAAGAGGTATTTTATATTATGCAACACATTATTCACCAGCTTCAAAAAGAAAAGAAGCTAAGACTATTAACGTCGACCATAATGATTGTATTTAGTGCTTTTATGCAATGTTATATCATGAATGTATTTATGGCGCCGTGCAATTTGATCTCAGGAGGATTTACAGGACTTGCTCTATTAATTAATAAAGTCTGTGCTCTAGTAAACATTAATTTTCCTACTCAAGTTGGAATCATCGCTTTAAATGTTCCAGCAGCCATCCTATGCTACAAACACATCTCACCCAGATTCACATTTTTGAGTTGTGTGCAATTCTTTCTAGTATCCTTCTTTATTTCTATCTTCCATTTTGAACCCTTCTTTGAAGATCAAATCTTAAACGTTCTATTTGGAGGCTTCTTATGGGGCTTCTCCATTTCCCTATCCCTAAGAGCTGGAGGATCTACTGGAGGAACAGATTTCATTGCCCAATACGTTTCTAGTAAGATTCATAGAGGCATATGGGACTATGTATTCTTCTATAACTGCGCTATGATTGTTATCTTTGGATACTTATGTGGATGGATCTATGCAGGATATTCCATTCTATTCCAATTCTTATCTACAAAGACAATCTCATCTTTATATCAACGCTATGCACAGATTACCGTTGAATTTACGACAAACGATCCAGACCCAATTATCGATGCCTTTATGGCCACTTGTCGTCATGGTATGAGCGTATTTGAATGTTATGGAGCATATAGCCATCGTAAATATTATGTATGTAAAGCCGTTATTTCTACTTATGAATTAAGAGATGTTGTAGATAATGTAAGAAAAATCGATCCTAAAGTATTGATCAATACATACAATACCGTAAACTTCTACGGAAACTTCTATCAAAAACCTTTGGAGTAGTATTACACTACTCCATTTTTATTTACATTGAATATAAAAAAAAGGAAATGTATCATTAAAACACATTTCCTTTTCATTTACTTATTATTACGATTTCCCATTCCAATCAATTGTAAGATTCTTAAGAAGATATTCAAGAAATCCAAATACAATTGTAATGCCATGAAGATGGCAATCTTATCTTGTGCTACGACTGAACCATCCGATTGGATCAACAATCGATTCATTCTTTGAACATCCCAAACTGTGATGCCTGTAAAAATCAATAGAGTAATAATAGAAAGCAAGCGAACATCCATACTGACTCTAAATAACATCATAAAGCATTGTGTAATAATCAATACAAAAAGTCCAATCATACATAATGAGCCAAAGCTTGTAAAATCCTTTTTAGATGTTGTACCAATAACAGCTAAACTTATAAAGTAAACTGCACTGACTAGAAAAGCGGTACCAATTGTAGCTACATCATATACGTAGCCAATAGAAGTAAGTGATACACCCATACAGATGGCATAAAGCACTAACATAACCTTCATACCTGTGCTTGATGTAGATCTTGCCATTGATACACCAAAGGCAATGGACAAGATAAAAGGTGCAATCACAAATAACATAAATAGAAATGGCATTGTACTTAATAAAATCAATAAAGCATTTGTAGTATATAAACCATAAGATACAATTGCCGTGATGGATAAGGCAACAGCCATCCATGCATAAGACTTCAACAAAGCACTTTTTAAAGTGCTTGTTGAATAATAATTCATTGAATCGTTGTTAAACATATTAATCCTTCTTCTGGATGAATTCTAATAATTGCTGAGCTGCGATATTTAAACCTTTACGGTTTGATTTATCGAATCCTAAGTGAGTGTAGATTTCACCAACAAATACTCCATTATCTTCTAGAGCCTGGAACATTGTGTCAATGATTGGTTCGCAAAGTTCTTGTTTTTGCATAGGACCAAATGGGTTTGCGAAATATGTAGTTGAAATACCAACTTCTTGTGTTGTACCCAAAGCCATACGCTTACCTAACTTACAAGTATCTTTTACTTCTTGTACAGTTAATTTCTTTAGACCAAATTCATTTGTGTAGTTGTTTGCGTATGCAAATAAGTCAATTTTATGGTTGTGAACAACAACACGATATGGAGCTGCTGGCTGAATCATACGTGCGTTTGGATTTTCTGGAGCCATGAAAATTGAACGGTCCATATCACGATATGGAGTACCTGGATCCAAGTCATCTAGACGAATGAAAGCACCAATTTCAGTACCCTGACCATATGGAACACCATCTTCTAAGTGAATTGTTCCCATGTCATCAAACACAACTTCAACTTCACGAATCATATCTCCGGCTGCCGCTTTCAATGCTTCAATCGACTCAGATTTACCAGCACCACTATCACCCATCAACATGATACCTTTCTTTGTTCCATCCTTTAAATAGATGTTTACGAAAGCACCATGTATTGGTAACCATCCTTTTTTCATCTGAGCTAAGTTGTGTAATGTTAAACACATTTTCTTTAAATATCCAAAGTATTCGATACGAGGATTATCACTGATACATCCTACCCAAATATCATTTGCATCATCATAATAGAAGTTTGTAGCATCATTTCCATCATCGTTACCAAAAATAACAACAAGATCTGGTTTTTGCGCACTCTCTTCTTTAGTAGCTAATTCAAATAAGTTAGCCATACTCAATGCACTTGACATATATTTTGAGTTGAAGTATACGAAACATAATAAAGCTCCAACTTTACAAGGATAACAGAACCAGTTTGATTCTCCCCTTTTGAAATATGTCATTGGCTGTGTATCAATTTCAGTAAACATACCTGTACGTTTACTTGATTTTGGATGCAAAATCATTGGAGTTCTTAACATAACTGTATCAATCATTGGAATATCTTGTAAAGCTGCATATTCATCAGCCCATACTTTATCCAAAGTGTGAACAGAAAAACATGCATTCGTTCCAGCTTGAACCTGACGATACACTAAGTTTGGTCTTCCCATTAATTTTTCTTCAAACAAACGATATGTACGAAGTAATAAATCATTTGAAGCTGAGTCAAATGCCACTAATGTATTAATACCAAAATCCGTTGAATTATCACTCTTCATATATCCAAAACGTTGTAAAGAACGCCAAGTACGATACATCTCTTCAATAACATCTAAAGTTGCATCTTTATCTGAAAGATAATATTCATCTTTTAATTCTTCACAAGTAAAGATTGACAATAAACGTAAGAAATGACAGAAATCATAAGCTGCTTCTTTTGAATTCAATTCACCATTTTTTGTCAAATAAGCATACATATTCACATTATCTGTTTCCTGATATTCAATGAAATATTGAACGAATTTTGCGAATGTATGAGACTTTAATAAAACCTCACGACTCTTTGGATACGCCAAATTATAGTTGATAATAACCTGATTGTTAAAAATTTCAATTTTATTTTGCATAATTACACTCCTTTAACTATGACTAATATACATGAAAAACCTTTGAAAGTAAATGTGATTCTAAATTTTTTGTTTATATTCCAAGTACAAGCGTTTACATGGCGAAAACTTTTTCAATTTCAGAATATACATCCTCAATCGCAATTTCACTCTTTTCACCTGTATAACGATCTGTCCACTCTAATTTTCCTTCTTTGACACCACGACCTACCGTAATACGATAAGGAACACCAATCAATTCCATGTCTTTGAATTTAACACCTGGACGCTCATTACGATCATCTAAAATTACATCGAATTTATGTTCTTTACAATATTCATATAGATCATTGGCAATCTTAACTTGTTCTTCATCTTTTAATGATACTGGAACAATCGCAAGTCTAAATGGTGCGATTTCCACTGGCCATTTAATACCAAAATCATCATGATGCTGATCAGCAACGGCAGCCATACATCTTTCTAGACCAATACCATAACTTCCCATCCATACTGGCTGTAATTGGTTATTGGCATCTGTATAGTAAAGATTCATACTCTTAGAATATTTAGTTCCCAATTTAAATAAGTTACCAACTTCAATACCATGTTGGAAAGTTAACTTTTTACCACACTTAGGACAAATATCCCCTTCTTTTACC
The DNA here is from genome assembly GCA_900547815.1 of uncultured Solobacterium sp. Lineage (GTDB taxonomy): Bacteria > Bacillota_I > Bacilli_A > Erysipelotrichales > Erysipelotrichaceae > Holdemanella. The sequence goes on along the minus strand of URHY01000074.1, from coordinate 5,270 downwards.
TGACAAAGATCTGCCACTTCAACAGGCGTAAAATCTTTGCAGTTCACATTCTTAATGTGACGATCTGATTGGTTTGCCCCTACAATGAAGTTTTTCATATGCTTGATTTGACGATCCATATAGACTGGACAATCAATACCGACTGGACCAGCAAAACCAACACGAGCATGTGTAACTTGTTCTACTTGTTCAAAGCTAGCCAATTCCATTTCATTTGCACCCAATAACTTCAATGCCTTTGTTTCATTCAATTCACGATCACCAGGAATACAGAATGCGATGACTTTTCCATCTACGTTATATAATAATGTTTTAACGAAATCACTTTCCTTCTTTCCAAAGAAAGCAGCCACTTCTTCAATTGTCTTCGCATTAGGTGTATCAACAACTTCCATAGAAAGTTCTTCTTCACTAGAATCTTGCATAGTATCTACAACTTCTGTGATTTCTAAATTACTAGAATAGTCACAACCCTCACATCCAACAACAACATCTTCACCAATACTTGATAGAGCTTGATATTCTTCCGATAATAAACCACCCATTGCTCCTGTATCGGCCTTAACAATCTTATATTCCAATCCTAAACGATCCATAATACGGCAATATGCATCATACATTTTATTGTATGCTACATCCAATCCAGCTTCATCCACATCAAATGTATACGCATCCTTCATGATAAACTCACGAACACGAATCAATCCATAACGAGGACGAGTTTCATCACGATATTTAGTTTGAATCTGATATAAGTTATAAGGGAAATCCTTATAAGATTTACCATCCATACTACTTGCGACCGCAAACAATTCTTCATGAGTTGGACCCAAAACATAACGTTTATTGTAACGATCACTCAAAGAGAACATATTAGATCCGAAAGCTTCACGACGACCAGATTGTACATATACATCTTCAGGAATCAACGCTGGCATCAATAATTCTTGTGCATCTTTCGCATCCATTTCTTCACGAATAATATTTTCTACTTTAGAAAGAACCTTCTTTCCCATAGGCATGATCATATAAATTCCGTTTGAACATTTTTTGATCATTCCTGCACGCACCAATAAATTACTTGATACGCTATCTTCATCTTTCGCATTTTCTCTTAATGTATAAAAGAAACTCTGACTTAATTTCATCTTTACTTACCTCTTCCACTTATCTTATCTTACGAATCATCGCATCTTTTTCAATAGGCCCAGACCACTTCGTATGTACGATCTGCATTGGCTTATTACATACTTCTAATACATTCTTGTCACTATCATACACATCATCTACATGTACAATTGTACTTGGAATGTGAGGACCAAATATTTCTAAATCCTGATTGGGCATAAAATGATTTTTCACCTGCAAAGTCGCCATCTGGCTTGCCTTGTCATAATCCTGCACAATGGCTACATATTCCTGTGTTACCGTTTCATCATGATCTTGATACAACTGCACCTTATATCCAGGAAGACCATTATAGAAGCCCGGCCCAGTCGGTCGATTTTCTGCCTTTGCGATTTCTTTTTTTACACGCTCAATGATTTCAACATCCGCATGACCATGCTCATAAATATAATCAATCAACATACGATAGCTAGAAACAACCGTAGCTAAATAATAAGCACTTTTCATTCGTCCTTCAATTTTCAAAGATGCTACACCCATATGGATGAAATCCTCAATATAATCTACTGCTTGTAAATCTTTTGAAGACATGGAGAATAAATTTGTCGGATTGCTTAATTCTGTTTCACCATCCATCAAATGATATTTCCAACGACAACTTTGTGCACATCCACCACGATTTGCATCACGAAGAGTCATATGATTACTCAATACACAACGTCCTGAAAATGAAATACACATACCTCCATGAATAAAGACTTCAATTGGCAATATATTCTCTTCACAAATTGAACGAATATCCTCCATTTGACATTCTCTAGCCAGTACGACACGGTCCATGCCCTTTTCTTTCCAGAATCTTGCAGCACTTGAATTTGTAGAAGAATGCTGTGTAGATACATGCACTTCAAACTTGCATCCAAGCTTTTTAGCCAACATCATAATCGATGGACTTGCCACAATAATCGCATGTACACCAATCGAATCCAACGTTTTTAAATAATCTTCGATTCCATCAAGATCCGATTCATGTGGAAGCATATTCACAGTTACATGCACATGACTATTATGTGCATTCGCAAACTGCACTAATTCCGCAATTTCATCAATGGAAAAATTACTAGCACGCGAACGCAAGCTAAACTGTTTTCCACCAATATATACGGCATCCGCACCATATAAAATCGCAATCTTCGCTTTTTCTAAATTTCCAGCAGGAGCCAATAATTCAATTTTATTCATTTACTTGCTCCTCCTTTTTCTTAATTGTCTCTTCCAAATACCAACGATTACTTGATTCATCATCCGTAATTTTAATGCCTTGTAAAGCCAAATCATATAAACCTAAGATTTCAACTGTCCAATCATCATCAAAGAACAAAGAATCAATACGGAAACGATGCATTCCTACATCTGTAAAATCCCACATTTCCTGCAATGAATTGATTGGCATTTCACTAAAGATATGCGTACCCGTTTCATCTTGTACAATTGGCATACGCTCTTGTCTAGTTTGTTCAATCAAATCATAATGACATGGTAATGAACATACCGGTTGATTCACAGCCTCTAAATAGTTTGTTACCAAAGGCCTTCTCGAATATAGAATTGAGAAATACCCATGCACTAAGATTTCAATATCCGGATTGTGCTTTCCAATACTTACCACTTCTTCAAGACTCAATTCATGTGCTAAAGATACAGACTGAATACCTAAAGACATATAAAAATCAACGTCTGCACTTGAAGCTACTAGTGTTTCCGGTTGATAAATCAATTTGGATTCAATACCCAATTGTTTCGCCTCGAAATATAGTCCTTCATCCGCATAATAAATACCATCTACATCTAGTTCTTTAAAAATCGAAAAGTATTCACGAACACCATAAAGATCACTATCCATACATAATCTTAAAAAGTTGATATATAATTTTAGGCCAAGCTTTTTACACTTCTTCTTCCAAAGCTGTAAATCCTCTTTTTTTACCGTAATACTTGACCGAATTGAATAATGTTCAACACCAATGATTACGGCATCTGCCTTAGCCCTTTTTAATTTTTCTAATGAATCAATAGAATGAATTGTTGTTATAAACATAATTACTCCTTATCAAAACATACATAGTTATTTTACCACAAATGTGATTCTATGCCTACTTAACCTCCTATTTAAATCAGACATAATTTCATGTATACTTTAAATGTGAACAAACAAACATTAACTGAAAGATTTGAAGATTATACTGAAGACACCAAACAAGAAGAAATATGGTCGGATGAAATCATTGGAGAAGAAGAATTGTAGAAAAAAGAATGCCATTATGACATTCTTAACTAGGCTAGTTCAATCTAGTCTTTTTTAATGAATTCAACCAATTCTTTAGCCGAATATACGACATGATCTGCCAAAGGACCACTTACTTGATGATGCCGATTAAAATGAATCGTCTTCATGCCTGCATTTTTTGCACCCTGCATATCATTGATGTAGTTATCCCCTACATAATACCATTCATGAATATCTTCCTGCATCGCTTCCATACATTTTTTAAATGCATTTACATCCGGTTTTGCGACACCAATTTGACCACTCGTAAATACATTTTCTGGTTTAAAATAATCAAAGACATGAAGCACTTCTAATTTCATTCTTTGATGCGCGTCCTCTCCATTTGTCAAAATCGCAAGTTCATCTTCACAATTCGAGAAATAATCAATAAATGCATTATCCATTTCAATATGATGCTGATAATATTTATAGCGAGACTGAAATTCTATAGCTTTAGAATGCAAAAATTCAATTCCATACTTTTCACAAGCTTTTTCAATACGATAAACACCAGATTCATCAATTGTGATCTTTCCTTTTTGAAGATCATCAAAAATCATGTCACCAAACTTACGATAATCTGCATAAAATTGATTCATATCCACATCTACACTAGGAAGAAATTCTTCCATGCATTTGCGAAATGGCCAAGATAAATCATAAAGTGTATCATCACAATCAAACATTAATTTCTTCATATAATCACCAGATGAAATATAACATAAAAGTGAAGATTCGACTACTGAATCTTCACTTGATTTAAACACTTACGAACATGACCCGACTGTCCAGTCACCTCTTCATTTTCAATTAAAGATAAGTGCACAGCTTCTTTACAAGATTCAATCGCTGCATCAAATACAACATTGATCTTATTATCATTGATTTGTGTTAAAGAATGAATTTCTTCAGATCCATAACGATTTGCGGTACTAAACGCAATCGCAATATCTCCTGAACCATTACCCATATGTGATCCTGTAAGTGCTAAACCTACTGGCATACGATTACAAACTCTATGAAGTTGACGATCACTTAATGGAGCATCCGTCGCAATAATCATCATAATCGAACCTTTTTCTTGTTCTAAAGGCAATTGATTCCCCTCTACTTTATCTAACAAATATTGTTCTCTTAAACCAAAATTAGAGAGTACAAGTACACCTAGAGTATATGTATTTCCATCAATCTCAAAGACTCTTGAGCTTGATCCAATACCACCTGACATTTCAAAACAAGACATGCCTCGACCTGCTCCAACACTGCCAAGTTCAAACTCTTTTTTACAATCACTATATGCATCATATACATCTTCTTTTGTAACAACACAATCACGAATCGAATTTAGATATCCATCGTTACATTCTCCAACGACAACGTTTACACTTGTTAAATCTTCATTTTCTTTAACCATGATATCCACTAAGGCTTGTTGAACAACACCCACATTTAATGTGTTTGTCAAACAAATATAGCTTTCCAAAGTCCCCAACTCCATAATTTGTGGAAGTCCAGTTGTCTTTCCAAAACCATTTAGGATACTACAACCACAAGCTAACTTTTGATGAAATACATCTTCAGCCGTACGAATAAATGTTACACCTGTTTGATGAGAACCAGAAGAAATTGTTTTATGTCCTACAAGTACACCTTCTACATCTGTTATTCGATTTAATTTTCCTTTTTCCATAATTAAACACCTCTGAAAACTATTATAGTAAAATTTTAAAAATTTTCACAAAAAAAGAAGCCGAAATCAATTGTTGATTGTCTAATTAATTGAGTATGAAAATGAATAATCTAATCAAATTAA
>URHY01000073.1 GCA_900547815.1 uncultured Solobacterium sp. | reverse complement strand
AAACTCTTAATACATTCTTATAGAAGATTTTTTCTACTTCTTCTTGTGTAAGCCCTGCCTTATATAAAGCTTCTTCTAATAGATTCATCATAGAAGCATCTTCAATTTCTAAAGGACATGAAATCCCATCAAAATCTGTACCTAATCCAATGACATCAATTCCTGCAAGATCTTTGATATATAGAATATGTTTCACCATATCTTCGACACAACTCTTGTGATCATCACGATCCGCTAAGAAACTGCCGCAGAAATTAAGTCCCATGACACCACCACGTTTTGCCAATTGAAGAATCATATCATCACTCATATTACGTGCTACATTACATACACTTCTTGCGTTTGAATGTGATGCCACAAATGGTTTTGTCGTATATTTCAATACATCATAGAAACCAGCATCATTTAAGTGAGAAACATCAACGATCATGCCTAGTCTTTCCATTTCTTTTACATATGAAATTCCAAACTCTGTCAATCCTCTTTCTGTATCTACACTACGCTTATAGTTAGGTCGATTTCCATTCATATCTTTCATAGAAAGGTTTGGATAACCAATTCCATTCTCATAATTCCATGTTAGTGCAATCATTCTTACACCCATGCGATAGTAGTTTCTTAACATTGCTAAATCATTGAAGCAAACACCACCATCTTCAAGTGTCAACAAACTCGATAATTTTCCTTCTTTATCATTCTTCTCAATATCACTAAACGTATATACAGGTGCAATATAATCTGCATACTTATCCATTTGTGTGCAATATTCATCATACAAACGCATTGTCTGTTGCTCAGGAATAGCTAGTTCTTTTTGATCTGTAAACAACGCAAAATTCTGTAATAAATAATTACCCTTTTTCATTTTTTCCAAATCAATCGACAAATCATTTGAATACAAACTTGCCTCTTTCCCTTTTAAATCACGACTCAATAATTCTAGAATCGTATCACAATGCATATCGACTACTCTCATTTTTATAACTCCTTTAACCACTCTATACAGCCATCTTCATAACATGAAGGAACAATTTTTTTTGCGACTTTTTTACATGCTTCACAACCATTTTCAAGAGTAACACCAAGACCAGATGCTTCTAATACAGGCGCATCACTTGAACCATCTCCGATGGAACTGACATCTTTCCAAGAGATTTCAAGATTCTTCAACAAGCGGTTCACACTATTTAACTTTTCACAATCCTTATGAATAATGTCAATCATCGTATCTGTACTATGCACAACTTTTACATTACAATTTAATTCAATAATCGATTTCATTTCATCATAAATTGAATCAATTCGTGATTTTGAATCCGATATAGACACTTTCCACACAGAACCCTTTAAATATTTTTCCATGTGATTCGTTAAAATGTAATCCACATCACAATTATGCATGTCCAGTTCAAATCCATGTGTCATTTTATTTGCCACAAAATAATCGGGTTGACTATATCCAACGCCTAAATTATGCTTTTGAGCATATTGCCAAATAAATGAAACATCGTTATTTGAGATTACATACTCAAACATCGTCTTTTTCATTTTCACATCAAAACAATGGGCTCCATTACAACTAATGACATATCCACCAAAATCTTGCATCAAAATCTGTTTAGACAATGGATATACGCCTTGAAAGCATCGAGCTGAATTTAATACGACTAAGACATCTCTTTTTTCAACTTCAATCAATGCTTCTTTAACAGCTTCATTGACATAGATTCCACTACTCGGATTCATTAAAGATCCATCTAAATCACATACAATTGTCCTAACCATATAGCACTTCCTTTTACTTGTTTAATAGTAATACGAAACGCGTCAAAAAAAAAGACCCCGAAGGGTCTTAATTAGCTAAAGTTCTTAGTGAAATACTACTTTTTGAATTCAACAGCTGGTAAGTTGTAGAAAGTCTTGTCTCCAAGGTATTCAGCAACGTTAACAGTTCCACGTTGGTTCAATTCGTCTTCAATACGCATTAAACGGTTGTATTTAGCAATACGGTCTGTACGGCTTAATGAACCAGTCTTGATTTGTCCTGCGTTCAATCCAACAGCGATGTCAGCGATTGTAGTGTCTTCAGTTTCTCCTGAACGGTGAGATACGATGCAAGTGTATCCGTGTTTCTTAGCCATTTCGATAGCGTCGAATGTTTCAGTTAAAGTACCGATTTGGTTAACTTTGATTAAGATCGCATTAGCGATTCCTTTTTCGATTCCTTCGTAAAGGATTGAAGGGTTAGTTACGAACAAGTCATCACCAACTAATTGTACTTTGTCTCCTAGACGGTCAGTTAATTTTTTCCATCCGTCCCAGTCGCTTTCTCCTAATCCATCTTCGATAGAGATGATTGGGTATTTAGCGATCCATTCTTCGTACATGTCGATCATTTCATCGCTAGTCTTAGTTCCTTGACCAGATTTTTTCAATTCATATAATCCAGTTTCAGTGTTGTGGAATTCAGAAGCAGCAACGTCCATTGCGATCTTCATATCTTTTCCTGGAACATATCCAGCAGCTTCCATAGCTTCAACTAATAATTCAAGAGGTTCTTCGTTTCCATCTTTACAGCTTGGAGCGAATCCACCTTCGTCACCAACGTTAGTGTTGTATCCTTTTTTCTTTAATACAGATTTTAAAGCGTGGAAAGTTTCAGCAGCCATACGAACAGCTTCTTTTTCACTCTTAGCACCAACTGGCATAATCATGAATTCTTGGAAATCTACTGTAGAGTCAGCGTGTGATCCACCGTTGATAACGTTGCACATAGGAACTGGCAATGTTTTTCCGTTGAATCCACCGAAGTATTTGTATAAAGGTTCTCCGTAGAAATCAGCAGCTGCTAAAGCACAAGCCATAGAAACACCTAAAGTAGCGTTAGCACCTAAATTTTTCTTGAATGGGTCTCCATCCAATTCTAACATTGTTTTGTCAATTAATACCTGGTCACGGCAATCCATACCGATAATTTTTGGAGCAATTTTAGTGTTTACGTTTTCAACAGCTTTAGTTGTTCCTTTTCCCAAGTAACGAGCTTTATCTCCATCACGTAATTCTAAAGCTTCACGAACACCAGTACTTGCACCACTTGGTACCATAGCACGTCCGTAAGCACCAGATTCTGTAGTTACTTCAACTTCAACAGTTGGATTTCCACGTGAATCTAGAACTTCACGAGCATATACATCAACAATAATAGGCATAATTAAAATATCCTCCTCTAAGCCTTAAGCTAATAAAATAATAGCACGCAAGCCATCTAAAATCAACGATTATAGGCTCTGAAAGCGGTTTTAACTTCCTCTTGGTTCTCATCAGTAAACACAAAGCGGAAATGTTTTATTCCATACGATTCATAATCTTTTCGATTTTCAATTTCATTCATAATATTCACATCATATAATCGCATGTGACAATCTTTATCTCCAAATAAAAAGACACGCTTTCCATCTAAGCCTTCAAGCTCATAACGATGATGATGGCACAAACCGCAATTCATTCTCTCACCATCTTTTAAAGCCGTATTTACAGGACAATGTTTCATCGTCATCAAGCGTCGTTTCTGATACAAAGTCTTATAGACTGGAGCATCAAAATGATAACGATTCGAAAAGCCCTTCATTATTTCTTCAACCTGATACTTGTCACACTCATCACTGATTACACAACTTTCATATCCCATTTCTAAGATAGCAGCCACACTATATGAATTAGAAACATTTAATGAATCTACAATTTTTCCTTTACCTAGATGCGCATTCACGAATCCATCAACACTCGTTATATTTGATTTTTCTAAGATTTGATTACTGTTAAACATTTCACTCACATAACAAGAAGAATCATCAACCTTTTGATTCATTGAATTAATTTCAAACAAATCAAATGAGGTTTTACTCTCTTGTGGAATATAACTATATTCTTTTTCAACAAGCGGCTCCTGTTTTAAACAAGCCTCTTTCATTTTCTCAAGAGCATCCCTACGAAGTTGGTTCATAACTGAAATTGGAAAATAAATGTCTTTACCCAAATGATATTCAATATGATCAAAACTTGCCCAACTATCTTTTGTCTTAGAAAACTGTTTGTTTAACGTTTCTTCATCCGTTGCACGCTTTAAAGCCTGTACACTATCAATTTCAGTAGAAACACAAACGCTTGTCGAATCCTTATACACTTCCATTACCATCGGCTTTCCAACTGCACTACAAGTTACTATCGCATTAACCTTGCTTTGACGATTAGATGTGCGAATTCTTTCCTCGATTGTTTTATTCAACTCAGAATCCATTGTTTTACGAACAATACTACCTACATGCACACCTACTGGTCCTTCGATTAGAACTGTATTATTTTTAGGCATGAAAGAAATCAACTTTTGTTTCTTATCATACATAAAATTCACATGACAACCCAAGTTCTCTTTTTCAAAACGAATTCCATCATTTTGATGCAGATCTTGACTTAATTGAATGCAAATCTTATTTTTATTTACCTTTACAACCTTGCCAATTTCAATTCCCTGATGATTACAAGTTTTACTATTCATTAATTCTTTGCCACTAGCCCTATACATATGACCTACAGTATATTCTCGATTGAATGTAACACGTAAGTTTTGTTTGTCCTCAACATTTCGTTCCATATTCTCTAATACCTTTTTGACTTGTGAAACACTCTCATAAACATATGGAGCGCTCTTCATTCGCCCTTCAATTTTTAACGAACAAACCCCCATATCCGCTAATGTATTCACTTCATCAATCAAAGATAGATCTTTTGGACTTAATACATATTCTCCATGCGTATCCACTTTATTTCCATCTTCATAAAGGGTGTATTTCATTCGACATGGTTGCGCACACATTCCACGATTTCCACTTCGCCCATAATGTACACTTGAAAAATAACATTGCCCCGAATAACAAATGCATAAAGCTCCATGCGCAAAAACTTCCACTTCAATACCTGTATCTACACATGCTTGAATTTCTTCTTTTGTACATTCTCTAGCTAAAACAACACGTTGAACACCTAATTTTTTTAGTTGTTCAATTTGATAAGGATTAGAAACTGAAAGCTGTGTAGAAGCATGTAGCACCAAATTGGGTAGTCTATGATGCAAAAGATGGATAAAACCTAAATCTTGAATGATCAACGCATCTACACCAAAAGAATGAACCTTTTTTGCCATATTGTAGGCATCCTCTATTTCATCCTCATATAATATTGTATTCATCGTAATATATACTTTTACACCACACAAATGACATCTTTCAATAACTTCTTTTGTAGTTTCTAAGTCAAAATTATTTGCGAATGCTCTAGCTCCAAAACTTGGCAAGCCAAAATAAACAGCATCACATCCTGCTGCTAATGCTGCATTTAATGCTTCCATACTTCCTACGGGCGCTAATATTTCTGGTCTCATTTTCCTTGCTCCTTTCAAAATAAAAGCTACAGATACAATCTATAGCTAGTCTTTATTATTTTGATAATACTTTTTAATTGCCTCAAAAGTTTCTTGCGAAATCACATGTTCAATACGACAAGCATCTTCTGTCGCAATATTTTTAGGTACCCCAATATTTTGTAGCATATCTGAAAAGAAAGTATGACGCGCATATGTTTCTTCTGCGATTCTCTTTCCTTCTTCACTTAAAGTTAAAAATTTACTAACATCTAAAACAATTAATCCTTGCTCAGACAATAATTTTACGGCATGTGAGACGCTGGGCTTAGAAAAACCCAAATAACTTGCGACATCAACACTACGAACATGATCTAAACATTTTGATAAAACTAATATGGCTTCTAAATAATCTTCCATCGATTCGCCTAACTGCATATTCATTACTCCTCTAATTCTTTTCTTTAATTTTAAGCTAGTCCTCTTTTAAAGTCAATTGTCATGACATATAATAGTTATATGAACGATACAAAACTAACAATCGCAAATGCGCTATTAAACTTATTAAAAACACAACCCTTAAACAAGATTACAGTCACTCAAATCACAAAGGAATCAAATTTAACACGACAGACTTTTTATCGTAATTTTGAAGATAAAGAAGATCTAGTAAACTGGTATTTTGAAAAGCTATGTCTAGACTCTTTTAAAGAAATGGCTGATCAAACCACTTTAAAAGAAGCTTTAATTAAGAAATTCACTTTTATTCAAAGCCAAAACACATTCTTTAAAGAAGCCTTTAAAGAAGATGACTACAATTCTTTGACAAACTATGATTATCGCTGTATCTATGATTTCTACAAAAAGAAAATTGAAACAAAGACGACAATTGATCCACAACTAGACTTTCTACTTCAAATGTATTGTCATGGATCTATTGAAATGACTAAGTCCTGGGTCGAAAAAAATATGTATTTAGATATAGAAACGCTAGTCAATATGTTGATTGAATCCATGCCCGAAAGATTGAAACAATATATCAATCTTTAACTACAATACCTAAAAGTTTCACAAATTCAAGCGCTTGGGATGAATTCACGACAACACCTGTTAATTTATCACTCGACACCGCAATGTTTTCAATTTCACAGCTTGAGAAATCAAGCTCTTTTAATTTTGTGTTAAACCATTCCGTTGAATTTAATATACATTTATCAAATGAAGTCTTTTTAAAATCACATTGAACAAATCCTGAACCCGTTAAATCATTGATGTCAAATGCACACTCTTTAAATGTACTGCCACCAAAGTCACAATAATGTCCTTTGCATAATTGAAATAATGTATCTTGCACTAAGCTTTGTGAAAGTTCCATTCCACTGATTCGACAAGAAATGAAATGAACACGACTTAAACTACATTGATTCAAGTGTACATTTTCAAATTCACAATGATCAAAAATAATATCCATATATTCAATAAAGCTAAAGCTACAATCTTTAAATTGACACTTGCTAAATTTACACCCATCCATCGTGATATTATCTAAGTTTTCTTCAATACAAACATTCTCAAATATATAATCACTCACATACGATTCATATGTCCATTCATCCATTGGTTCAAGACTCGTATTGATTTTTAGCTTTTTCATAGATTCTTAATTTTCAATAATACTTCTTGATTAAACAAGATATCTTTTAATAATTGTAAATCTTCATAACTCACAAAATCATACTCTGCACGATTTAAAATAATATAGATTTGTTGAAGAGCATTTTTAAGTTCCATCCATCCTTCTGGTGTACCAAACTCTTCATCAAACAACTTATGAATATTATCCTGGTTCATTAAAGGATATAAATAGGAATAGATGGTTGTCGTTGAAGGATTATTAAATCCATCAAAGAAATTCTTAAAGATAGGATAGATATATTTTCGCAACATATTCAAAGTAGCTTTCGCATAAAATAAGGCACTCGCACTAAAATCAACATCCTTTACATCTTCATAATAGACTTCCAAATCACTTCCTGCTTCGATTTGATCTAAGACACTTCCCGGAAAATCTGCATAATCTTCTTCATTTATATTTAAAGCTTCATAAAAGTCAGTTTCTTCTTCAGGCTCTTCGTTTTGTTTCATATTATTCATCATATTTTGAGCCATGTCATTTAACTTATTCTTTTCTTCATCGCTCATATTGTCCATCATTCTTGAAATGGCTGAAAAATCAATATCACTAAATTTCATGTTTATTACCTCATTTCTAACATGTATTATACACAAAACATAAGTGGATTAACATAAACAAATATATTAGAATATATACATGAAATTATTAAATATACAAAAAGAAATCCCCGATATTCTTTTAGATATTCGCTATTGCACAACTTACAATTTCATTGGTGAAATCATTGATGGCTATATAGATCCAGTAGCGTTAGGAACAAAAGAATTGGTGAAGCAATTAAAAGTAATCAATTCAAAGGCAAGACAAATGGGATATCGATTAAAGATATGGGATGCCTATCGACCTCAAAGTGCCCTTGATCATTTCATGACTTGGAAAGATACTGAGGATGATAAAATGAAATCCATTTTCTATCCAAAATATTCCAAAAAATATCTTTTTGAGAATGACTTTATCATTGAAAAATCAGCGCACACCAGAGGTAGCACTGTCGATTTAACTTTAGTTGATGAAAAAACAGGAAAAGAATTAGATATGGGATCTTACTTTGATTACTTTGGCGATATTTCGAGTCCATTATACACAAAAGGATTAACGAATCATCAAATAAACAATCGCAAGACACTTAGAAATTTAATGTTAGATAATGGATTTATCCCTTTAGAATCTGAGTGGTGGCACTATACTTTAAAGGATGAACCCTATCCAGATACTTATTTTAATGTGGAGGTAAAATCTGATGGAAACTAAATTATGGTCTGCTTTAATTGGTCTTTCTAAAACCGTGGATTCAAATCCAAAAACAGAAAACACAGACACAATTATTTTAGATTGTCTTCAACATCTAAGAAATCATACGGTTACACAAGATCTAATTGATACAGTACACAAAGAAAAAGACAAGATATCGCCAAGCTGCAAAACCTGTATACATCCTTGTGGCAATACAAGTGATTATGACATGTCTTTGATTAATGACAAGAAAAAGGAATTGATGAATCAAATCCTGAATTTAAGTGATATGAACTTCATCTATCGCGGTCTATGTTATTTAGGCTTTGACATTGATGATTCTTATATTGATGAATTGATAGAAGAGGTCAAGAAATAATGAAAAAAAGAAAAATTCGCTATGACCGTATTTTATTGCCTATCTTAATACTGTGTGTAATTATCTTTGGAATATCTTCATGTCATAAAACAGAAGAAACAAAAGTTCAATCAAAACCCATTCATACGACAACTACTTTTTTAAAGAACGCGTTAAAACCCGTTGGTCAAACCCTGTATATTTATGGTGGAGGCTGGAACGAAGCACAAACTGGTTCTGGAAATGAAGCATTGACTTTGGGGTTATCCAAGGAATGGAAATCCTTTTATAATTCACAAGATAGTTCATACAACTATGAAAACTATATGTATGAAATTCATGAAGGACTCGATTGTTCTGGCTATGTCGGTTGGGCTATCTACAATACATTAGAAACTAAATCCAATCATGGCGATGGCTATGTATTAAAGGCTGAAGAAATGACAAAAACATTTGCGAATATGAAATTAGGAACCTATAAAGACTCTATTCAAAACGCAAAACCAGGTGATATTGTCTCTATGGCAAATGCCCATGTTTATATCGTACTTGCCGTATGCGAGGATGGAAGTTTACTAATTGTGCATTCAAGTCCACCTGGAGTCAAGATTTCAGGCACGCATGATCAAAATGGAAATTCAAATTCACAAGCTGTAAAATACGGTAATCCGCAATTAGATAGGGTCGACTAAAAGTTGGCTTCAAGAATTGTAGGGTTGAAAACCCTATGAGTGTTTAAAGGGTTATTAACTAGGGAGCAGAGATGTTTAAATCTCTGCTCTTTTATAATGGGTGATTTGAATCAATGTATTCAGTTAACTTGT
>URHY01000072.1 GCA_900547815.1 uncultured Solobacterium sp. | reverse complement strand
CATTTAATTTGATTAGATTATTCATTTTCATACTCAATTAATTAGACAATCAACAGCAATAAAGAAACTAAAAGAGTAAAAAAAAGAAGATCGTAGGCCCATGATTTTAGTGGGTGCAAGACAAGTAGGAAAAATTTGGATTATGAAAGAATTTGGCAAAAATGAATATGCGAAAGTTGCATATATATCAACTGATTTGCGATACTCAATATACCCCATATTATTATGGTACAGATAAATCAACTTTTGAGCAGGATTTCATGATTCAAATGGAAGATAGGATTGTTCCAATTGAAGTGAAAGCAAAGAGTAATGTTTACTCACAAAGCCTTAAGGCATATTGTGAAAAGTATCATCCGAAAAAAGCAGTTCGTTTTTCCACATTAAAATATGTGGATCAAGGATGGATGGTTAATATTCCACTTTATGCGATATCAACGCTATAATCTAAAAAGATGGAAGTAATCTTGTTCTTTTATTTTCTTTATAGTTAGAGTATACTAACTGTAAAGTTAGATATACCTAACAGGAGAATGATTATGAAGACATGTATTGAATTTAATGGGGTATCAAAAAAGTATGAATTAGGAGAAAAGGCATTTTATGCATTGGATGATGTTTCTTTTTCGATTGATCAACATGAAATGGTTGTTATTTTAGGACCAAGTGGAGCGGGTAAGTCGACACTTTTAAATATTATGGGTGGAATGGATCATGTGACTGATGGAAAAGTATATATGGATGGGCTCGATATTAGTGGGTATAGTGAAAAAGAATTAACGGATTATCGTGCTAAAAATATTGGGTTTATTTTTCAGTTTTATAATATTTTGCCGACACTGACAGTGAAGGAAAATGTGGATTTGATTCGTGATGTAGTAAAAAACGCAAAGGATTCCATTGAAATATTGAATAAGGTAGGTTTAAATGGTCAAGAAAATAAGTTTCCAAATCAATTAAGTGGAGGGGAACAGCAGCGTGTATCGATTGCGCGTGCCATTGCGAAAAATCCAAAATTATTACTTTGTGATGAGCCTACAGGGGCTTTGGATTCGAATACGGGAGTAGAGATATTAAAGTTATTACGTGAATGCACAAAAGAAAATACAGTTGTGATTGTAACGCACAATGCATTGATTGCAGATGTGGCAGATCGTGTGATTCGTCTAAAGAATGGAAAAATTATTGAGAATGTTGTGAATGCACAACCTAAAAATATAGATGAGGTGAATTGGTAATGTTGAGAAGAAAACTATATCGTGATCTTTGGCATTATAAGGGACAATTCTTTACAATTTTTCTGATGGTGTTTATTGGAATGTTGGCATTTAGTGGTATCCATGGATATATGGACGGCATGAACGAAAGTGCTAAAGCGTATTATAAAGAATATAATTTACAGGATCTATGGATCACAAATACTAATATTTCAGATTCGGATTTAGAACGATTAAAATCTATAGATCATGTTCGTGATGTAAATCGAGCATTGGTTTTAAATTCAAAATTAAAGGGGTATAAAGATGTAACTTTAGAAACAAATGTTTTGGAAGAGAATACCATTTCTAAAATGTATGTTGTTAAAGGGGAAAAATATGCATCAAATAAAAAAGGGGTGTGGTTTGATAGTTATTTGGCAGAATATTTAAATATCCATGTGGGAGATACTTTAAAGTTGGATGTTTCTGGTAAAATCTTGCAATTAAAAGTAAATGGTTTAGTGAATACACCGGATCATGTATATTTTGTGAAAGATTCTACAGAAATATTTCCAACACATAAAAATTATGGCTTTATATATATGTCGGCTGATACTTTTCAAGACGCAATGAATGTGGATGTTACATATAATAAGGCTTATGTGGATGTGGATAAGAAAAATAATGTGTCATCAGTAAAAAAAGCGATTCAAAAGAATTTTGATTTTTTATCTGTAACTGATCGAGATGCTTCTTTTTCATATGCAGGTTACCAAGCGGAAGTAGAAGAAGGTCAAACTTATGCACCTGTATTTACGGGATTGTTTTTAATGATTGCGATATTGAGTGTAATGAGTACTATGAATCGTTTTGTTCGTCAACAAAGAGTGCAGATTGGTACCTTAAAAGCACTTGGATTTAAAAATCGAAAAATTTATATCCATTATATTGGATTTGGCTTTATGATTAGCTTGATTGCGGCTGTTTTAGGTGTTGTGGTTGGATATCTAACAATTGGTCAATTCTTTATTGATATGGAGGCAAGCTATTTTGAAATGCCAAATATCCATACTGTATTGTTGCCGGTTGTGATTCAAACAGCAGTTTTGGTTGTAGCTTTGATTTCTTTAGTCACATATTTTTCTTCAAGAAAGATTTTAAAGGAAACGGCAAGTGAGGCTTTGCGTCTAGAAGTGCCAAAGGTAAAAAAGAATAGTTTGGATTGGTCTGTAAAATTTAATAAATGTAAATTATCGACAAGATGGAATATTCGAGATATAGCCCGCAATAAAGGAAGAAGTATTGCAGCATGTGTTGGAATTATTGGATGTACAATGTTACTTGTATGTTCGTTTGGTTTGTGGGATACGATTGAATCTTATATGGATTGGGAATATAAAATAATCAATACATATCAATATAAAATTAGTTTAAATAGTGATTATACAAAAGAACAATATGATCATTTAACTCACTTGTATGGAGATGCCACAAGTAAAAGTGTTGCGATTGAATTCAAAAACCATGGTAAAACAGAAACAAGATCCATGCTTGTATTGGATGGAAAAGATAAATTGAATATAACAGATCATGATGAAAAAGTTATGTCTATTCATTCAAATGGAATCTATTTAACAGAAAAACTAGCTGAAAAGTATGGGATTCAAGTAGGGGACAAAGTTACTTGGCATTTGGCTGGAGATTCTTCTTGGCATACAAGTAAGGTTATTGGCTTGAATCGGGATCCGCAAACACAACAATTCACAATGTCAAAGAAATATTTTGAAAAATTAGGATATACATATCGTCCAGATTCTATTTATACAAATAAGAAGGCTAAAAAATTAGATGGTGTTTCTAAGATTAGTAGTATTGAATCGATTCAAGAAGGTGTAGAGAGTATGCTTGAAGCGATGAAATCGATGATGGTTTTATTAATTGTATTTGCGGTCTTATTAGGTTGTGTCATCTTATATAACCTGGGTGTGTTATCTTTTACTGAAAAACAATATCAGTTTGCGACTTTAAAGGTGTTAGGCTTTAAGGATAAACAAATTAAAGAAATCTTTATCAAACAAAACACATGGATCATGTTGGTGGGAATGATTATTGGCTTGCCACTAGGTTATTATATGTTGTCATATATTTATACGAATGCATTAAATGATACGTATGATTTTCCAGCTGTTGTAGAATGGATATCTTATGTGTACGCAATTATAGGAACTGTTTTAGTTTCATATGTGATGAATAAGTTATTGGCAAGAAAAATTAAAACAATTGATATGGTTTCAAGTTTAAAGGCAAATGAATAATTAAATTTTCTTCGACAGTTGTTTATCGTATTTACTTTAAATAAAGTATAAATTAAAAATAAAATGTTGTATGTAAAAAGAGCTTTTAAGCTAGAAATCTCTTTATTTGATTGAATTTTTAGTTTATATATTTCTGTAATTCATGGGTGAGGTCGGAAAAAGTGTGTGACTTTACTGAAATAAGGTCAGAAAAAATGTAAAAGATCTTTATATAAAGGAAAAAAAGCCTATATCTTCATGAAAGGTATGGGCTTTTTTTAATGTTTATTAATTAATGTGTTTATCTTTAAATTGTAAACGAGCTAAGGCTCTTGCCATACTGGCTTGTGACATATAATATTCACGAATGGATTGTTTTTGTCTCATTCTTTCTTTAGCACGTTCTAAAGATTCTTTGGCTCTTCTTGCGTCTAGTTCTTCTTGTGTTTCACATGTATCAACTAAAACTTCGGCTTGGTTGTTTGAAAAGATCATGGATCCTAATCCGCTAACAACTTCAATCTCGGAATTATCTTCTTTTCGGATTTTTAAAAGCCCAGGCGTTATCGCATAGATTGTCTTGGCATGATGTGCAAGAAATTGTTTACTTCCATTGGGTGTGTGTATCGTTAATACTTGTGCTTTACCATTATAAAACACGTGATCACTGGCCATGATTTTTAAATCAAAGAGTTCCATATCTATACTTCTTTCGCTTTTTCTTTGACTTCTTCAATAGTTCCTACATTGAAAAATGCACTTTCAGGATATTCGTCCATTTCTCCATCTAAGATTGCCTTAAAGCCTTTAATTGTATCTTGTAGAGGAACATATTTTCCTGGAATCGAAGTAAATTGTTCAGCTACATGGAATGGTTGAGCCATAAAGTTACGTAAACGACGAGCTCTTGCTACAACAGTTTTATCTTCATCACTTAATTCATCCATTCCAAGAATGGCGATAATATCTTGTAGTTCTTTATATTTTTGAAGATATTGCAAAACACGTTGAGCTGTTTCATAATGTTCTTCTCCTACAATATCGGGTTGAAGAATTCTTGAACTTGATTCAAGTGGATCTACAGCAGGATAAATACCTTGTTCAACAACTTTACGAGATAAGACGGTTGTCGCATCCAAATGTTCAAACGTTGTTGCTGGAGCAGGGTCAGTTAAATCGTCTGCAGGAACATAAACGGCTTGTACACTAGTAACAGATCCATTTTTTGTGGAAGAAATACGTTCTTGAAGTTGTCCCATTTCGTTAGCAAGTGTAGGTTGATATCCTACGGCTGATGGCATACGTCCAAGTAAAGAAGAAACTTCAGATCCAGCTTGTACAAAACGGAAGATGTTGTCGATAAATAATAATACGTCTTTATGTTCAACATCACGGAAATATTCAGCCATTGTAAGTCCGGTTTCGGCAACACGCATTCTGGCTCCTGGACTTTCGTTCATTTGTCCAAAGACAAGTGCAGTGTTCTTGATTACACCAGATTCACTCATTTCTGTATATAAATCGTTTCCTTCACGACTTCTTTCTCCGACACCTGTAAAGATGGAATAGCCTCCATGTTCACTGGCAATATTTCGAATCAATTCTTGGATCAGTACGGTTTTTCCTACACCGGCACCTCCAAACAATCCAATCTTTCCACCTTTGGCATAGGGTGCTAATAAGTCGATAACTTTAATTCCTGTTTCAAGAACTTCTGTAACAGGAGATTGATCTTCAAATTTTGGTGGTTTTCTGTGAATGGGCCAATATGTATCTGTATCAATCGCTTCTTTTCCATCAATGGTATCTCCTAAAACATTAAACAAACGACCTAAATTTTGCGTGCCAACTGGAATTTCAATTCCCATTCCTGTAGACAAGACAGGCATATCTTTTTGTAGGCCTTCACTAGGCGATAACATGATACAACGAACGGTATCGGTTCCAATGTGCTGCATTACTTCCATTACAACTTTTTTACCATGGTTATCAACCTGCAAAGCGGTTTGAATATATGGAAGTGGCGTTTCATCAAAATGTACGTCTACAACAGGACCCATAACTTGTGTGATTTTTCCTATTTGCATGTGGATTGACTCCTTTTCTTCTTTTGTAGCTGTTGCCTTCTAGCTTTGGCACCAGCTGCAACTTCTGTTATTTCTTGTGTGATTTTTGCTTGTCTTTGACGATTGTACTGTAAAGATAAACTGTTTAATAATTCTTCACCATTTTTATTTGCTGAATCCATTGCCTGCATTCGCGCAAAGTTTTCGGATGCATAAGATTCAACAAGGGCGCTATAAATAAATCCGGATAAATAATCAGGGATGACAATGTTTAATAATTCAACAGGGCTTGGCTCCAACTGAATAGAGTGAATGGTTTGTCCACCAACTTCAACTTCATGATTTAAACGATATAGAGGAAGTAACTGTTCGACATCTACCGTAAATTGATTATGCTGATCCATACGTGTATAGATTATTAATACTTCATCGATTGTTTTTTCAGCATAAAGTTCAAGCATTTTACTCGAAATGGATCTTGCACGACTTAAAGTTGGGTTTTGTGCTGTATATAGAAAGCTTTCTTCAACAGGAATGTGTCGTCTTAAAAAGTATTGTCTTCCAACTTCTCCAACCATATAGAGCTTATAGTTTGGATGAGCTTTAATGATTTGTTCAGTGAGCTTTAAAACATTAAGGTTGTAGGCACCTGCCAATCCTTTATCCCCAGTAACACATATGATGGCTTTATTTTGATGTTTCTCGTCAATATATTCTCGACTATCTAAGTAAGGGTGTTCAAAGTGATCAGGAAGATTTTGAAGAATTGTCAAAATCTGCTTTCGTAATGAGTAAAAATAAGGATCGGTATTCGCTGCCTTTTGTTTGGCTGTATTCATTTTTGTTGAAGAAATCATATACATGGCTTTTGTGATCTTCATAGTCGATTGAATACCATTCATTCGATCTTTAATTTCTCGAATTTGTGACAT
This sequence comes from uncultured Solobacterium sp., assembly GCA_900547815.1. Lineage (GTDB taxonomy): Bacteria > Bacillota_I > Bacilli_A > Erysipelotrichales > Erysipelotrichaceae > Holdemanella. The sequence continues at coordinate 3,282 of URHY01000072.1, read as the reverse complement.
TATTCTTGTCCTCTACATTGTTTGGCTAGTGTAATGATTCTTGTCTTTAAATTGTCATCCAGTTTTTTAGTTGTGTTGATTTCACGACTGATTTCACTATGATTTTCGTTAAACCAATCGAGTAATTTTGTTTCTTCTTTTTTGACTTGTTTTGGATCCAAATCATCTAAAATTCCTGCATCTGCAACAACGAGTACAATAACCATGTCTGCATGTGACATAGGGTGGTTTAAAGGTTGTTTCAAAAGTTCCATAAGTACTTGTCCGTGTTGAAGTTGTCGTTTTGTCGCATCATCTAAATCAGAGGCAAATTGTGTAAACTCCTTCATTTCACGGTATTGAGCTAAGTTGATACGTAAAGAACCAGATGCCTTTTTCATGGCTTTAGTTTGAGCTGCACCACCAACACGGCTAACAGATAATCCAACATTAACAGCAGGTCTTTGTCCTTCAAAGAATAAATCACTTTCTAAGAAGATTTGTCCATCTGTAATTGAAATAACATTGGTTGGAATATACGCACTTACGTCTCCATCTTGAGTTTCAATAATTGGAAGAGCTGTGATGGATCCTCCTGAATTTAATCTAGAAGAACGTTCTAGTAGTCTAGAATGTAAATAGAATACATCACCTGGATAGGCTTCACGTCCTGGAGATCTTCCTAGCAATAAGGAAATCGTACGATAGGCAACAGCATGTTTGCTTAAATCATCATAGACAATCAGTACGTCTTTGCCTTGATGCATAAAGTATTCAGCTAGAGAAGTCGCAGAATAAGGGGCAATATATTGTAGGCTGGCCGAATCGGCAGCTGTAGAGTTTACAATTACTGTATAGTCCATCGCATCATTCTTCTTTAATGTATTGACTAGGTTAGCAACTGTACTTGCCTTTTGAGCAATAGAAACATAAATACAAATACAATCTTTTCCTTTTTGATTTAGTATAGTATCTAATGCGATTGAAGTTTTACCTGTTTGACGATCACCAATGATCAATTCACGCTGTCCTCTTCCAATAGGAAACATAGAGTCAATGGATAGAATGCCTGTTTCCATAGGGGTTGTGACAGGTTTACGGTCAATAATGCTTGGAGCTGGTTCTTCGATAGGGCGCATTTCAGTAGCTTCAATAGGACCAAGTCCATCAATTGGATTTCCAAGTGGATTTACGACACGGCCTAGAAAATTAGAGCTGACTGGCATACCTGCTTGTTTTTTTGTACGAGAAACCTTTGTACCTTGACCAATAGTACCTTCTGTGTCAAATAGAATAACACCAATGTTTTCGGTTGTGATATCGAGAACCATTCCTTTTGTACCATTCTCAAAAACAACAACTTCACCATACATCGCATGATCTAGTCCTGAAATGGTTGCGATACCATCTCCAATTGTTTCGACATAGCCAACTTCATTTTCTTGGGAAGTGGCTTCAAATTGTTCGATTGCCTCTTTTAAGATGGACATAAGTGTTCCATCCTTTTTCATTTGAATGGCTTTATCCCTGGCAGCTTGAATTTGTTCTTGAAGCTGTTGTTGACGAGAACGTGTAGACCAATCGTATTCATCGTTGTTTGCGCTTAGAATAAAGCCTCCGCGTACACTTGGATCAATTAAGATGTTGAGTGTTATGTTTTGGGCTTGGTATTTATTTTTAAGGAATGTCTTTATTTTTTCTTCTTGCGCTAAACTTGGTCGGGTTACGCAGCGCAAGGTTGCATTTAAATTTTCGTTGTTCATTTATTTCATTTCCTTTAAAAAATCATCATATAGTTTTTCATCGCTCTTTGTATTTGTGATTTTATCAGCCGCTTTATTGATTAAATCCGCAATTTCAGATTTAGCTTTTGCCTTTTCCTCATTTGCCACTTCAATCGTTTTGATGCGTGCCTGTTCAATCATTTCATCGGATTTTTTGTTTGCATCCGCAATAATTTGTTCATATTCAAGACTTGCTTGTTCTTTTGCATCCGCTAGCATGCCATCACAAATTGTCTGCATATTTTCAAGCTGTTGATTAGCTTTATTTTTTGATTCTAGAGCTTCTTGTTTTTGTTGATTTGCCAAGGCAAAATCAGATTCTATTTCTTGTTTTCTCTTTTCAAGAATGTCATGTACTGGCTGAAATAGAAAATGCTTCATCAGTGCATATAAAATAAGTAGATTGATGATTGTCCAAAGAATATTGGAATCAATTCTTAACATAGATTATCCCACCTATTTCACCATTAAAATGATTAAGATACCTAATACAAATCCGTAGATAGCAGTTGCTTCAGCTAAAGCCGCACCAATTAATAAGGTACTACGAATTTTCCCGTGAGCTTCTGGTTGTTGGGCAATGGCTTTTACGGCACTGCTTGTCGCAAAACCAATACCTAATCCTCCACCAATAACGGCAAGTGCTGCCATTCCAACTCCGATTGCTGTTAAACTCATTTTCATTTCCTCCTAAATTATTCTGTTTCTGTCGCTTCTGCGATAAATAGTGATGTTAAAAAGACGAATACATAAGCTTGAATGAATCCATCAAAGAAATCAAAGTACAAGCTAAATACAGTAGGTATAAAGACGGGAACGACCATTTTAATCATTTCCATAATGACGAAGGCACCAATGACATTACCAAATAGACGCATACATAGCGATAAGGGACGTGTAAAGACCTCGAGAATATTGATTGGTGTAACGACGGCGACGGGTTGTGAAAAACTTTTTATCCAACCCTTCATTCCTTTTGCACGTATTCCACTGATTTCGATTAAGATAATACTCATAAGTGCTAATGCGATTGTGACATTCATATCTTTGATTGGGGGTTTCATACCGAATATGCCAATGATGTTCGCAAGACCTATATATAATAGGATGGTTGAAATGTATGTACTATATTCTTTGGCATTTTCACCAAGCATAGATATTGTGAATTTGTCTAACCACAACACAATGCTTTCGGCTACAATTTGTTTTTTACCTGGATCATGAACTTTGAGTCCTTGTGTTAACCAAGCAGAAAGTAAGACAAGTATAGCCATGACAACCCATGTGATGACAACGGATTCACTAATCGCAAAGGGACCGATAGTAAACGCGGTGTCGACGTTTAACTGGTCGAGTAGTTCTTTTGTGAACTCTTCCATAGCTCCTCCTTTCAAAACAATAAAAAAACGATTGAAGATAATCCGTGAATTTACGAATTAAGACAAAATTCGTTTTTCTATAAGAACCTTAACTTTGTAAAAAATGTATAACTACAATTGAATTTTTAAATGAATAGTTG
>URHY01000071.1 GCA_900547815.1 uncultured Solobacterium sp. | reverse complement strand
CGTATGGTTTGATAAGGGGCGGTAGAATTTAAACTCTATCGCCTACTTTCTTTTGGTGTGGTATAATGCTTCTGAGGTGTTTTTTTATGAAATGTATTTCGTGGAACGTAAACGGGATTCGTGCCGTTTTAAAGAAGGATTTTGTGGAAATTCTTTATGCGTTGGATGCAGACATTTTCTGTATTCAAGAAACTAAGGCACAGCCCGATCAAATTGAAGTGGATTGTGAATTATATCCTTATCAATATATAAATAGTGCACAAAGAAAAGGCTATAGTGGAACAATGATTTTCTGTAAAAAAGAACCGATTTCAATTCGATATGGAATGGGTGTCGAAGAACATGATACAGAAGGAAGAGTGATTACTTTGGAGTATCCTGAATATTATGTTGTGACTGTTTATACACCAAATTCAGGCGATGGACTAAAAAGATTAGACTATCGTATGGAATGGGATAAAGTTTTTAGTGCTTATTTAAAATCACTAGATAAACCCGTTATGGCTTGTGGCGATTTTAATGTGGCGAATGAAGAAATTGATATAAAAAATCCAAAGACAAATCATAAAAATGCGGGTTTTACAGATGAAGAAAGAGATAGCTTTAAGGAAAATCTGTTAACTGAATTTATCGATAGTTATCGAACTTTATACCCTGAAAAAGTGGAATATTCTTGGTGGAGCTATCGCTTTAAAGCTCGCGAAAAGAATGCGGGATGGAGAATTGATTATTGGTTAGTATCGCCGGAATTAAAGGATAAAATTGTGGATGCGAAGATTTTAACGGATGTATATGGTTCAGATCATTGTCCTGTAGAATTAGATGTTGAGGTGTAATATGATTGCGTTTGTGAATGGTGTTGTAAGAATTATTCGAAGTGATCGTGTTGTACTTGATGTACATGGTGTAGGCTATGAAGTATATATGGCCAATGCATTAAGTCAAAAAATGAATGAGGAATTATTTTTGTATACATATCAACATGTTCGTGAAGATGCGATATTATTGTTTGGCTTTATCAAGGAAGAGGACTATGAAGTTTTTATGCGTTTGATCAATGTTAAAGGTATTGGTCCAAAAACAGCGCAAACGATGTTATCTGTATGTCCTGGAAAAGATATGATTGAAGCGATTGAAAATGATGATATCAAAAAGCTTAAGTCTTTACCTGGTATTGGTGCAAAAACGGCAGGACAGATCGTTCTAGATTTAAAAGGAAAGTTTGTATCTTTGGAAACAAACGATGGTGTAGCGTCAAGTCCAGTTTGGAGCCAAGTTCAAGATGCTTTAGTTTCGCTTGGATATAAGACAAATCAATTAACTAAAATCAAAAAAGAATTAGAAAATACAGAATTAGGAGAAGATGAAATGCTAAGACAAGCATTGATTTTACTCGCGAAAAGAAATGGAGTATAAGATAAATGCCAAGAGAAGTGGATGGAAATTTACAGGAATCCGATAGTTTTGAAAAGACTTTGCGTCCTCAAAGTCTAAGTGAATATATTGGACAATCTGAATTAAAAGAAAATCTAGATGTATTTATCAATGCGGCAAGATCAAGAAATGAAGCTTTAGATCATGTATTATTCTATGGTCCTCCTGGCCTTGGAAAGACAACTTTAGCCTATATTCTTGCCAATGAAATGCATGGAAATTTAAAAACGGCAAGTGGTCCTTCTATTGAAAAGAGTGGAGATTTAGCGGCTATTTTGACGACACTAGAACCAGGTGATGTTCTATTTATAGACGAGATTCATCGTTTGCCAAAGCAGGTAGAAGAAGTATTGTATCCAGCAATGGAAGATTATTGTCTAGATATTGTAGTTGGTAAAGATTCAGCTACCGTACATAATATTCGTATCAATTTACCGCCTTTTACGCTTGTTGGAGCGACAACAAGAGCCGGAGATTTAAGTGCACCTTTACGAGATCGTTTTGGGATTATTTCACAGCTTGAATATTACAACTTAGCAGATTTAGAAAAAATCGTATATCGTACAAGTTGTGTAATGGATACAAAAATTGATAAAAATGCAGTTGCGGAGATTGCTTTAAGATCACGTGGTACTCCACGTATAGCGAATCGATTATTTAGGCGTGTACGTGATTTTGCACAAGTCTATAATGATGGTGTGATATCAAGTGAAATTGCTAAAACAGCATTAGATCGATTACGTGTGGATCATTTAGGATTGGATGCGGTCGATCATAAGTATTTAAAAGGAATCATTGAAAGATTTAAAGGAGGCCCCGTGGGACTTGAAGCTATCGCATCAAGTATTGGTGAAGAACCCATGACTCTTGAAGATGTATATGAACCTTATTTGTTGCAAATTGGTTTTATTAATCGTACACCTAGAGGAAGAATAGTTACTCCAAAAGCGTATGAACATCTTCAAATACCTTATCAAAAAGAATTGTTCACAGATTAATAGTCTGTGAACATTTTTAATATATGTTATAATTACATGTATGAAACAAATGACAGAATTAACAAAAAAAGTTTTAGAATTTTTGGAGCCAGATTCAACAAAATGGACTTATTGGACAAGTAGACAGACTTTAAATCCAATTTCTGAATCTGAATGTATAGAAAAATTTAAAACACGCATTTTAAATGCTGTTTCAAATTCGGAAAAAGTAATTGTTGCAGGTGACTATGATTGTGATGGCATCAGTGCGACAACTATTATGGTTTCAGGACTTAGAAAATTAGGCCTTGAATGTGGCTTCTATATTCCTGATCGTATCAAAGAAGGGTATGGATTGAGTGAAACAACGGTTAAGTTGGCTTATAAAAAAGGGTACTCTTTGATTGTTACTGTAGATAATGGAATTAAGAGTACGCAAGCTTTATCTTTGGCCAAAGAGTTAGGCATGGATGTGATTGTTACAGATCATCATACTATGGATGAAGAAGTGAATTGTGATGTAGTGGTACATCCTATGCTTATGGAACCTTGTTTTAAAACATTATGTGGTGCTGGAATCGCCTATGAATGTATGCGTGTGTTAGACGTAGATGATGATTATCTTTTACAGCTTGCTGGCCTTGCAAGTATTTCAGATATGATGGTTGTGAAAGGACAAACGCGTGCTTTGATTCAAAATGGTTTAAATTTGATGAATAAAACACATGAAAAGCATATATTTTCTTTAGCTACTGATCGAGAGTTGAATGAAAAGAGTATTGGATTTCAGGTTGTACCGAAATTAAATGCGATTGGAAGACTCAGCAATCTAGCCAATGCGAACAATGTCGTTCGTTATTTTTTGGCGCATGATGATGAAAGTATTTATTCGTTGGGTCAGCAAATTACTCAAATCAATATGATTCGTAAGCAGATGTCAGATCAGATGCAAAAAACAGCCTTGTTGAAGTGCAAGGCAGATGAAGAGATTTATATCATTGAAGATACTAGCTTTCATGAAGGAATCATTGGTTTGGTTGCGGGAAGTTTGTGTTCCAGATTTAATAAACCTTGTATTGTTTTAGCTAAAAATGAACAGGGATATAAAGCTAGCATGCGTAGTCCAGAAGGATTTAACTGTATGGATTTTCTTGGCCCATATGAGCATTTTGTTGTGTTTGGCGGTCATGAAAATGCAGCAGGTTTTTCATTAAATCTGAATGAGTTTGATATGTTTGAAGATTTTATTCATACACGTATCAAGGAATATACATATAGTGTAAAAACGAAGAAAACATTGATTATCGATGATGAAGAGTTAAGTTTAGAAACGATTCAATCTTTAGACTTGCTAAGACCTTTTGGGCCTGGATTTGATTTTCCTAGTTTTGAAATCGTACATCCTAAAGTTAAGTCGTTATATGATTTTCAAAATCATAAACATCGTAAATATACTTTAGAATCAGGTTTGCAATGTATGCGGTTTAATCAGAGTGATTCTGAATATAAAAAAAGTGTTAATTCAATTTATTCTTTTATAGGTACGGTACAAATCAATCAGTATCAAGGGCGTAAACAGGTGAATTTTGTGATTGATGAGATTGTATATGCGTAGTAAAATGGAATCAATTAGAAAGAGGTTAAGTATGGATTTAAAAGATTATATTGAAAGTATTCCAGGGTTTCCTAAAGAAGGAATTATTTTTAGAGATGTAACACCAATTTTGCAGAATGCGAGTGCAATGCGTTATTGCGTGGATCAATTAAATGAGTTTGTGAAAAGTGTTGGTGCAGATGTAGTGATTGGTCCAGAAGCACGTGGCTTTTTGTTTGGTGTTCCAGTGGCTTTAGAAAACAATGTTGGTTTTGTACCAGTTAGAAAGCCAGGAAAACTTCCTAGAGAAACAGTCAATGAAACGTACGATCTAGAATATGGGCAAGATGAGCTTTGTGTCCATGCGGATGCCATTTTACCAGGACAAAAAGTAGTCATTATCGATGATTTATTAGCTACAGGTGGTACAGTGGAAGCCATTATTAAAATGGTAGAGCGTATGCAGGCTAGTGTTGTAGGTGTGGCTTTTGTGATTGAATTAGATGATTTAAAAGGAAGAGAAAAATTTAAAGATATCCCAGTGTGTGCATTAACACATTTTGAAGGAGAATAAAAAGTTTAGTTTAGGAAAGGGGGCGCAGTGATTATGAGTCAGAAAAAGCAAGTTACTTTTGAAGAGTGCATGGAAAATGTCCAAGCATATATAAAACGCCCAGAAAACATTGAGTTGATTCAAAAGGCATATGATTTTGCCTATGAACATCATAAAGGACAATTCCGTAAAAGTGGAGAGCCCTACGTTGTTCATGTTATTCAAGTAGCCAATACATTAGCTGTGATGCATTGTGGTCCAAAAACTATTGCGGCTGGTCTTTTACATGATACTGTTGAGGATTGTGAAGGGGTAACTACGGATACGATTACAGAACTATTTGGTGAAGAAATCGCAACTTTGGTAGATGCGGTTACTAAGATTGGGGCAATCAAGTTTAAGGACGAAGAAGAATATTTGGCTAGTAATCATCGTAAATTATTTATTGCGATGGCTAAAGATATTCGTGTTATTTTAATTAAACTAGCTGACCGTTTGCATAACATGCGTACTTTGCAGTATATGCGTCCGGAAAAGCAAAAAAAGATTGCGCGTGAAACATTAAGTGTCTATGCACCAATTGCACACCGATTGGGTATTAGTGAAATTAAAAATGAATTGGAAGATTTATCTTTTAAATATTTGGATTATAAAAAATATGAAGAAATCAAAGGTTTAGTGAAACAGCGTGAAAGTGATCGTAATGAACAAGTTCAAGAAATGATTTCGGATATCGAAGCTGTTTTAAAAGAATATAATATTCAATATCGTATTTTTGGTCGTTCAAAACATTTTTATAGTATTTATAAGAAAATGGTGACAAAAAATAAACGATTTGAAGAAATTCTTGATTTATTAGCCATTCGTATTATTACAGATTCAGTTGTGCATTGTTATGAAATATTAGGTTATATCCATGCAAAGTATAGGCCGATTCCAGGCCGTTTTAAAGATTACATTGCGATGCCAAAAGCAAACATGTATCAATCTTTGCATACAACGATCGTAGAACCTGGGCATGGTAATATTTTCGAAATTCAGATTCGTACAGAAGAAATGGATGCAATTGCCGAACGAGGTGTTGCAGCGCATTGGAAGTATAAAGAAAATCGTAATTATGCCCCAGAATACGAACAGAAAGAAATTGAGGATAAACTTTCTTGGTTTAGAGATTTTTCTATGATGACCGATGAAGAGAGTGAAGATCCTCTAGAATATATGAATGTACTTCAAAAAGATATTTTTGAAGCAAATGTTTATTGTTTAACTCCTAGAGGTAAAGTTATTGCGTTACCTTCTGGATCATGTCCGATTGATTTTGCGTATAGAATTCATACAGAGGTTGGAAATAAAACGGTAGGAGCAAAAGTTAATGGAGCAATTGTTCCGTTAAATACGCCTTTAAAAACGGGGGATGTCGTTGACATTTTAACCAACAACAATTCTGTTGGTCCAAGTGCTGACTGGATTAAAATTGTTAAGAGTGGACATGCTCGAAATAAGATTCGTGCTTTCCTTCAAAAACAAGAGCAGCAATCTCGTAAAGACAGTATTAAGCTTGGTCAATCTATGCTCGAGGATGAATTTAGACGTTTAAAATTAGATGTAAAATTGATGGATCAAAAACGTCTAGAATCCATATTAACGTCATTATCATTTAAAACAGTGGATGATTTATATGTTGGTATTGCGATGAAGCGTGTTTCGTTGCAGTCTATCGTAGATCGTTTGGTTAAGAATCGTTCGAATATGCTTGAAGATCAAGAAATCATGAAGATCTACAATAAGCAATCTGCAAATCCTGCGAAACATTCAAGTTGTGGTGTTGTTGTTCCTGGAATTGATACGATTGCGGTATCTTTGGCAAATTGTTGTAGACCTATACCTGGTGATCCGATTATTGGATATATTTCAAAAGGACAAGGCGTAAAAGTACATAGAGCGGATTGTCCTAATATTATAAATGAAAAAAAGCGTTTGATTCCTGTTCAATGGGAAGAGGGGCTTGATGAAAAACAATATGAAGTAAATTTAATTGTTCATAGCGATGACCGAAATTATTTGTTGAGTGATATTGTGACAACATTGCAGCAGTGCAACGTATATTTGAAGCATGTTGATTCAGCTGTAGATGAAGGCAATTTAGAGGCAACAACAAAGCTAACGGTTACAGTTAAAAATGCAGCGCATCTACAAAATTTAATTTCAAATTTAAAAAAAGTACGAAGCGTCAATGAAGTTGTTCGTACAATTCAATAGGAAGGTTTTAGTACCTTCCTAATTTTTTTAGTATTTCAATTTTAATATAAAGGATACGAGAAATAATTTCTCTTGTGATGTGTTTAAATTTTAAATCTTTATACCAGCTACATCCACAATCTCGAAAAAATTGTTTTGCGATAGCACATGCTCTTTTGGCATGTGTCTGTGAAGTTAAAATCAAGACATCCTTATTTTGAATGATTTCTTTTGAAAATTTAAAATTTTCAAAAGTGTTTTTTGCGTTTGTTTCTAGAATGGTTGGAATCATAGTTTTGTTTTGAATGTAATCATTCATAACTTTAGCTTCTATATACTTATTTTTAACGTTAGAACCAGAGATGATCAATGTATCATAAAGATTTTTTTTATACATCTCAATGGCAAGGTTACATCTTTTGATTTGACTTGAAGACATAGTGCCATCATTATGAGATGGACATCCAAGCAATAATGCATAGGTATAGTGTTTCTTTTTTTGGGGGATGAATGGAAAAAAATAGATATAGATCAATACAAGTAAAAGTAAAACAAATAAACTAACGATCATAGTAAATTACCTTTCTAGCTTTGAAAGTATCGAAGCATAAGTATTGACACTTTAATTCAATGGCTTGCAGAAATTTAGGAAGTTCTTTAAATTTTGTGATAACATGTTTACCTTTTAAAAATTCTTGTCCGATGGAATCAAATCCAGATACAATCACTTGGTTAAATTGGTTGTTTTCTTGTATTTGTTCTTTAGTGATTTGAAGTAAAATGAACATACAAGTTCTTTGGATACGAGCTTTTGTATAAGTTTTAGAAATAGATGCCAACAGAAAATCTTCCCACTTCAAATATTTCTTGGCATTTTCTTTTAAGCGATATTCAATACCTTCATTGACTAGAAAATAGGTGGATAAAATATTTGTGTCAGTTAAAATAAAGAATTTTCTAAGATATGGATAGTAAGTGTCCCAAGTTTGATTGGGATTGAAGTAGCAATCCTTAAATTGAGCAATGCCTTCAAAGTATTCTTTACGTGTTTGAGTGGCACTTTTGAAAGTATCCTTTCGAGAGATGGATTGTGGAATGATATTATACTTGTCACATTGTTTGATATATTGAATGCCTAAGATGTCATTTGGCTGTATGTCTTTTGAATATAAATTTCGATTCATACTTAATGATGGATCTACTTTTGTCGATTCCATTTGTTTGGCATACTCTCTTAGCGTGTCAATGTTGTTTGTTTCTGAACCAAAGCAGATTTGATCAACATTTAGTTCGTGCAGTGATTCAATGGCATATTTGGCAAAATAATCGGCACTTTGTGCTGCATAACATGGTGGTAGTTCAATTACAAGGTTGCATCCTGATTCTAATGCTAATTGAGTCTTATCTTCCATGCTTAATAAGCTTGGCAGGCCTCTTTGTGTAAAATGATTAGAAACTATCGCAATTAAACAATCGCACTGTGTTAATTCTTTTGTTTTTTTGATATGATAGATATGTCCTTGATGGAAAGGATTATATTCTGTAATAATTCCACATGTTTTCATAATTACTATGATAACAGAATCTTTTTCTTGTGGAAATATTGACTTTATGAATTACTTTTATTATAATATCAAATGCGACATGAGGTGAAGATCGTGAAATTTAATAAAAAAGACTTCTTAAATGCAAATAACCATATTATTGATATCGATGAATGGATTGCGGTTGAAGAAAACGATCTGCTTCATCATACTTCTGTCAAGTCTATTCCAGATGTACATGTTACGGGTACATTAGAGTTTGACGGAATGAATTTCGTATCGAGTGATTTGAGAATGGACGGGACAATGATTGTTCTAGATTCTATCACAAATGAAGATATTGATTTTCCATTTGAGGCGGAGTCGCAACAAACGTATTCTTTTGCTCCAGTACAGGATGCAGAGGATCAGGAAATTATCGTGGTGAAAAAAGATACAATCGATATTAACCCAGAGATTTTCCAAGCGATATTATATGAGGCTCCAATGAGTATCACTCGTTTACCTCGTGATCAATATCCAAAGGGAGATGGTTGGCAACTTTTATCGGATCAAGATAAAGAAGAGCCAAAAATTGATCCACGATGGGAAAAGTTAAATGATTTCAAACTGGATGATGACTAGGAGGTGCAAGCATGGCAGTTCAACAGAGAAGAAATTCAAAAACACGTAAAGCAAAACGTAGAACACATTACAAATTGGTAAAACCAGCGTTGACTCGTTGTCCAAATTGTGGTGAATATAAACTTGCTCACAAGATGTGCTCTTGTGGCGAATACAACGGCAAACAAATCGTTGAAAAGTAATAATGTAGCCAGGGTATCCTGGCTTTTTCTATAGTATGGAGGATTATATGATTGAGATTTTAAAATCGATATTGTATGGAGTTGTCGAAGGGATTACCGAATGGCTACCAGTGAGTTCAACAGGACATATGATTTTATTAGAAGAAATCATGCCTATGAATGTATCGGATTCATTTTGGAATATGTTTTTAGTGGTTATCCAGTTAGGTGCAATTCTTGCAGTTGTTTTATTGTATTGGAACAAAATATTTCCTTTTAGAAAAAATAAAGAAGGAAAATATATTCCAGTTAAATCCATTTGGATCTTATGGTCAAAAATTTTAGTGGCTACATTGCCTGCTGCAATTATCGGATTATTGTTAGATGATTGGATTGATGAACATCTATATAATGGCTTTGTAGTTGCAGTGATGTTGATTTTAGTGGGTGTTGCATTTATTTATATTGAAAATCGTAATAAGAATATGCGTCCTAGCGTTACTAGTTTAGATGCCATATCTTATAAAGATGCTTTGATTATTGGTTTATTTCAAGTTGTGGCTGCTGTTTTGCCAGGAACATCTAGATCGGGTTCAACGATTATTGGTGGACTAATGATTGGTGTAAGTCGTGCTGTTGTTGCTGAATTTACTTTCTTTTTGGCAATTCCTGTTATGTTTGGGGCAAGTCTTTTAAAATTGATAAAATTCGGTTTCTCTTTTAGTTTGTTAGAATTTTTTATTCTTGCATTTGGGATGATTGTAGCCTTTATCGTATCAATTTTTGTGATTCGTTTCTTGATGTCCTATATTAAAAAA
>URHY01000070.1 GCA_900547815.1 uncultured Solobacterium sp. | reverse complement strand
CGCTACAGATACACCGATGGTGCGCTACACGCGCACCATTTTTCCGTCATATGCAAATGGGGTCATTAAACATATTAATTCTTATTTAATTGATATTCCGTCTATATCCATTGTTAAAGATGGTGCAGGTGTTGGAAGGACAAGATTTTTATATGGAAAATATACAGTAATAGGAACATTAAATTACTTAACATCAAAAAATGGATATAATCTTTTGTATTTATATTATGCATTAGATAATTTAGATTTTACTAAATACATCGTTGGTTCGGGGATTCCTCACATTTATTTTAAAGACTATAAACATGAAATGATTTATATTCCAAAAGATGAAAAGACGATAAACAAAATTGTTAGATGTCTATCGTCTTTGGATTTGCTAATACATAACGAACAAAATTTACTATTGTACTTAACCAAACAAAAAGAATATTTATTAAATAATATGTTTATATAAACATGTTATTCAAAAGGTAACTCTTTTCTTGAAAATAGGAATTTAGAATTGCCTTTTCATTTTCTATTTTTAAATCAAGAGATTTAAAACAATTAACGATTTTTTGTTGCACTTCTAATTGTGGACACCAAATTTTAAAATTTAAGAATTCTTTTTCAGACAGTTCCTTTTGCCCTGTACCATTAGCTTTATAGGATTGAGAATTCAAATAGTTATTGTTGGATATTTGATAATAAAGAAAATCACTATAAATGCCTTTGATTTTAAAACTCATAATAGCATTAGAGCAAATGCAATTGTCAAACTGTTCTGTAACAATGGCTATACTACCATTAAAATAATTTTGTTTACCTATAATTAATTCACCTTTATGTCTCACATAAAACGGCCTAGTATCTGCCATTTCTCTATTTAATTCAGAAAAAGCTAGCCCTTGATTATTAAGCTTAACAGTTATTTTTTTATAGCAAGAGGTATCAACTGCTGTTTTATCACCTTCTATTAAATATTCAAATAAATAATGATTTGATAATTCTATTTGTTGTAATTTGAATAGTTTATTACTTATTCCGTTTTTTACAGTCAATAAATCATCAATGATTTTAATTTGAACTTCAATTTTTTGATCGATTAATTCTAGAAATCTTGCAATTTTTCTTTGTTCCATTATCGAGGGTAAATGAAATTTTACAGAGTTAACTAAATCACTACTAATATTTTTAACAACTCCACCTGCGGCTGTTGATTTATATTGATTTTGTACAACATCAGATGATAGAAGCTGGCATAAGTATGTCTTATCTATATAGTTTTGATAGTCGCGAATCACGAACCAACCATCATGAATAAAACCATCTATTTCTAAAATATATGGCTTTCCAAAACTCATTGAATTAGAAAGAATTATATCTCCTTTATATACCGCTCGAGATTTTTTAGAACCTTCTTTAGTGATTTTTTCGGAGCAACAAAATACTCTATTTCCAGTAGAAGGCATATCACCTATTTTTATCCAATTCACACCATTTTTATCTGTTGTTACGTAGTTAATAATTGGACGTGGAGAACTTCCTCTGTATAGCTTCATCACATTTTCAAAAGATGTGTATACTAATTGTTCGTTGAATTCTCTAAATCTCAAATTAGGAACATATATCAATAAAAATTTCATATTGTTTTGATCTGACCAGAGAGGAGGAATTAAAATGGTCAAAGAAAAAACAATTAATCAAATTACTGAAGAATGGAAGGAGGAAAAGAAAAAATATGTGAAGAAATCTACATATGCAGCTTATCAATTACTGATTCAAAATCACATTAAGCCTTACTTTGGAGATCTTTATGAAGTAAATGAAGAAAAAGTACAGCAATTCGTTTTTGATAAGTTAGATGCCGGTTTAAGTGAAAAGACAATACGAGATATTATTATCGTATTAAAAATGATTCTGAAATTTGGTATCAAAAATGGATATTTAGAATATGCTCAAATTGATGCTAAATTTCCATCAAAGCAAGAAAAAAAGGATCTTGATGTGCTATCAAAAGCAGATCAAAAAAAGTTTATGGAGCATTTACGAAATAATTTCACTTTTAAAAATTTAGGCATTTTTATTTGTTTAAGCACTGGTATGCGCATTGGTGAAATTTGCGGATTAAGATGGTGTGATGTAGATACTGTTGAAGGAGTAATAAAAGTCAGACATACGTTGCAACGCATCTATATTATCGAAGGCGAAACAAGACATACAGAGTTACTGTTAGATACACCTAAAACTGCTAATTCTGTTAGAGATATTCCAATGTCTAGTGAATTGCTAAAGATGCTTAAATCTCTCAATAAAGTGGTAAATGAAAACTATTATGTAATTTCTAATGATATCAAGCCAATTGAGCCAAGAACGTATAGAAATTACTATAAAAAGCTTTGTAAACAGTTAGATATACCGGAATTAAAATTTCATGGTTTACGTCACAGCTTTGCAACGAGATGTATAGAATCAAAAGCGGATTATAAAACCGTTTCTGTATTATTAGGGCATTCTAACATTAGTACAACATTAAATTTGTACGTACATCCTAATAAAGAGCAGAAGAAAAAAACAATTGATAAAATGCTAAGATCACTATAGTATCAAATCTAATCCCATTGAAAATCAATGGGATCATTTTAGTGACAAGAATTTTTTAATCTTTTAAAATATACTTGTGAGTTAATTGTTTGGAGATGATAATTTGAAACGATTTAATGAAGGTGATGTTGTTTACTTTATTTCCTCTTCTGTCTTTATCAAGAAAGCTACTGTTATTCGTAATGCTGGTGGATTTTGTACAATACGATTTTCAGATGGTAATTGTGGTACTTCTGGAACACGTGTTCGTGAAAGCAAATTGTATCGTACAGAAGAAGAGGCAAAGAAAGTTGTTGAGCAACATCAAAATGCAAACAAGTGGAGATGATGGTTTCTCCACTTTTACTTTGGATTGGCAAATACGATACCTCCCATTCTTGATCTATAGTAATCAAGAGCATAGGTGTTGGTTTGCCAGTCCTTTTTTGCACCTTCAAACGTATTGGTAATGCCATCATAATTACCATCTTGAATTGTAATGTTATTACCATCTACTTTTAAAACAATACCAACATGGTTTTTACCAATGCCAGAAAATACTGCTCCAGCTTTAGGAATAGTGGATCTTTCAAATTTATCTGGATGTGCTTTTAGTAGTTCATCTACACAATCCCATCCATTACCAGTAAAGCCAGGATCATATCCATATAGCTCATAGAATCTTCCCCAAGCAAACCATGTGCATTGGCCATATAAGCCTGTTTTAGCATATGGATTCTTTGTAATCCATGCTTCTATGTTATTAAAGTTTGGATTAGTTCCACCTCTAAAGGTAATACCGACATATCGCATAACATGATCGACATAAGATGGATCTCCATACCCTGATACATTCAATTCTTGCTTTTTCATATCGGAGAATTGTTGAGCATTGTATTTGGAATAACCACCAAAATTAGAAATTGCCCAATCAATATATCCAGATCCATAGTTGTATCCTTGCAAAGCTAGATAGATGTGTTCTGTATCTGATGGATCTTTTACATTTGCCTTTTTAACACAATCCGAAAAAGTATGTGTACCAACATCTATGGAATACTCCGGTTCTGTAATGCCATTAGGAACTCTAGGATATTTTGTATTGTATCCTGATTCACTAGCTTGCATAGGATCATTTCCTTTACCACCAGATTCCTGCATCATAATCGCTTGAAGTAAAGATACATAATCTTCTATATCGTATTCTATTGCATATTTTCGAATGGTATCTTCATACGCAATTACTTCTTCACTTAAAGAAACAATTTCACTGTTAGATCCACCATCTTGAGCTAATACGCTAAATGTGCCAATAAACAGAGTAATCACTATTAATAAAATCAATCCTGTTCCAAAAGAAAAGAGTGTATTCAATGTAGATACACTCTTCTTAACAATATGGAATGATTTTTTTATAGCATGTGTAGTGTTTTGAACAATCGGTTTAGAAACAACTTGTTCTGTAGATTGTTTTATCTTTGTAGCATTCACTTTATTTACAACATGCTTCTTTGCTTTGGCTATATAAGAAATCCTTTGTGACTGAAGTTCATGATTTGATTCCACAACAGATTTCTTGCTACTTGATTTTATTTTATATTCTTTACGCTTTTGTTTAATAAACTTAGTTGCATGATGCTTAGATTCCATTACAGTCTGTTTAGCAGCAACACTTACTTTATTTGTAGCCTGTACCTGTGGATTGGATTTAACAGAAGCATCTTCTTTTCTATCAGACTTTTTATTATGAATTGTTTGCTGTTTAATAAAATGCCGAATATTTCCTTTTGTATCCTTTGTTTTAATGGCTTGCATTTTCTGCTTGGTTTTTATATCTCTCAAATTTATCAACTCCTTTGTATGTAAAAAAAGCAGAAAGTTAATTCTGCTTATTAGTAGAGTATCATTTGTTTAGATGTAAATAGAGAATAGAAATAATCATCAAAATCATCCCAATTGCTAAGGAATTTTTATATACAAACTTTTTGATTTTCATATCTTTTAAAACATATTCAAAGTTTTTATCATTATATTTTATTGCTATTTCCTTACCGAATGGATATTCCTGGTCGTCTAATTCAACATTTAAAATGGATTGGGTTTTTTGGTTTTGATTATTTGTAAATTGCACAATGGGCATGTAAACATAATAATCTTCTTTGTCGTAATATTTTTTTTCATAGTCAATTACTTTGGCAATTGCTGAATTTTTATATTTTCTATACTTAAAATGATATATAGTGTATTGCGCGAACCCGATAGCTAAAAAAACAGTAGAAATCTCCTCTAAAGCAAAGTATCTTTGCTTCATTAATAAGTGCTCTATATTTAACATAATTAATTATCCTTTTTCAAATCTTATTCTTTTCTCAATTATATCTTATATCTTATGAAACTCCAAATAATAGGGAAGATTCAGTAACGTCGGCTAATTTTGTAAAACCTTTCTATCTCCTGGTTTAGTTGTATTGAGATCGTACAATAATCCTTTTGGCATCTTATTGACAAAAGGGACAATAGAACCACCATACTTGATTAATCCAGATCCAGTTGGTGCATTTGTGATGTATCCCATCTGTTCTTCTGAAATATTTAAAAGTCTTGCTAAATCTTCTCTGTCATTGGCAGATTGATTTAACATAACGATAAATTCAGAGTTTGATAGCATGCTTGTACCTTGTTGAGAGGAAAGAAGATATTTAACATTTTGTGTTATTCCTGTAGGATAGGCATCTCTTTTACGGAATTGTCTCCATGCAGATGCAAAGAAGGTTGCACTTTCTTCATTTTCAAAGATAACGTGAATCTCATCAATAAAGACATGTGTACGTTTTCCTTTTCTCCAATTTTCATTGACACGATTGATAATGGCATCCGTAATTACAAGTAATCCCATCGTCTTTAATTGTTTTCCTAAATTAAAGATGTTGAAAGATAGGATTCTAGATTTGATATCTACATTGGTTTCATGGGCAAAAATGTTCAAGGATCCATTTGTAAATAATTCGAGTTTGATAGCTAATGATTTAGCTTCTGGTTCACTTTGTTCAAGTAACTTGTTGTAAAGATGTTTTAATGTTGGAACATAATTGTTTTTCATGGTATCTTGATAAATCAAAGATACACAACGATCGATAATAGAACGATCAATTGGAGATATACCACCATGATTTGTATCTAACTGTTCAAATAAGGACATGATAAATTGTGATTTATCTGCAATGGCATTGCCACTATCACCATAGCCTTCGGACATATCCATGGCATTGATATAGTCTTTACTATTTGTTCCAATACGAATAATTTGTCCACCTAGTGCTTTAATGATTGGATCGTATTCTCCTTCAGGATCCGCAATAATGATGTCATCATTGGTAGATAGAATTAAGAATTCTATTTCTTCTTTTGTTAGGAAAGATTTACCAGAACCAGGAATACCTAACAAGAAAGAATTTGGATTTTGTAATAAAGCTTTGTTACAAAGAATCGGATTATTGGTAATCGCATTCTGTCCAAACCAAGTACCACCTTTTTGCATGATTTCATGAGCACGAAAAGGAATAAATACAGCTGCACTTTCCGTTAATAAAGTACGAGTGATATTCAATTTATTAACACCAATTGGCAAAACAGTTTGTAGTCCATCTAATTGTCGTTTTGAAAAATATAGTGTTTCAAGCTCACACACATATTTACGAGCAACAGCTTTTAATGTTTCTGTATCTTTATCCAGTTCTTCTAAAGAATCTGCAAGATGTACAACTGTGATGTTGCAAAGCATCATTCTTTGATCTCGTACAATTAAATCATCTAAGAATTCTTTACATTCCTTACGTTGTAGCTCCATGTCATAAGGAATAATGGCTGAAAAGTTATTGTTACGATTTTGTTTCATTTGCCAATCCGTAATGTTCTTTTCAACACCTAAGAATTTATTTTCTACTTCACGAACTGCTTCATCAGTAGGAATCGTAATAATGTCCATAGAATACATCAAGTTCTTATTTAAATCGCAAAGTTCGGATACAAACTCGTCTTTTAAAAAGCCTGGATAATTGCTTAAATAAAGAACTCTTCCATATTTACCATCAAATTCAAAATATTTGTTGTGGTATTTGCTCATTCTAGGTGTAATCAAATCTTTAAAGGAATGACCTTTTTTTGCTAAATCATTGATATCCAATGTAAATTCTTCTGTTTCATTTCGATAAAAGTCATGGAGGATCTTTAATCGTTCTTCGGCATTTAATTCAATACAGGAAGAGCCAAGTCTTGAAAATAAGGTAGAATACTCAGCGGTAATTCTGGAGAAAGTAAATCTTGCTTCTTCGATACTGTTTTTAAAGATGGTAACTGTAATATATTTTTCCTGGATAATATCATCACTTTCAGATAGTTTATCCAAAAGCATATTGTTGTATTCTTCGCGATATGGATCTAAGTTATCTTGTTTTAATGGAATCAAGATATCCTCTTTAAACTTCTTGATATCCACTTTTCGATTGTTGATAGTTATCTTTGTCATCACAGAAGAATCAAAAGAATTCAGTAAATCACTATAGCTTAAAAAGAGATTGTTTTTATCTTCTCCAGAAGCAATCTTATAGTTGATATCTAAGAAGCGATAACTCTTTGTATATTTATTACCAGATTTAAAAATACCATCCTTATAGATTGTGTCTACCGGGATGGTATCCTGAACAGTTTTAGGCACTCTTGTTTTTTCTTTGTTGAGCTTTTTCAATCTTTCGTAGCTTTTTATCATGTACAATTGACTCCTTTCTTGATTGATTAATGAATGGTTCAAGTATTTCGCAATAAAGATTAAATGGCACATTAATCAAATTCCTTGTAGACAACATAAAAGAAGATATTGCCATTTTCACAATATCTTCTGTATACATTCCTTGAAAACGAATAAATCCAAATGCTGCAAATGGTGCAGCACCAAGCATACACAACCAGCTTGTCATTTCTGTACCTAATCGATCTTTACATAAAAAATACAAACCACACGCAATAATACAGGCAATGATAGAAAAGATGCTTTGTCTAAGGGATAATCCAAAGAAAATACTTTCCGTATAATCTCTTATTTCTTTGTTGATTTTGATTTCAAAATTAGATTTCATCAGCAAAATCCTCATGAATAACATCTAATGGAATAGACGATGCAAATAAGATGTTATCAATAGGAATAACCATCTTTCCACCATCACGACGAACAATGATTTTATCTTTTTCATGTTCTACTTTATACATCAATTTTTCTGTTAATGGTAAAGTTGAAGATTCAACAATATCCAATGAATCTCCGGTTTTTAATACAACTTTGTTTAAAATATAATCTTTCATGTTATGTTCCTTTCCTGCCAAAAAGGCATAATAAAAGCAGGAACAATATGCTCCTGCAGTAGTAATTAAAATAGTAATGATAAGTAATCCTGCCTTGAGTCAAGTATTCTAATAATTTCAATATTCTCTTCATTGACATTATAGAATACAAGTTGCTTAGATACGATTAAATAGCGAAATGGTGTATCTATGTCGAAACGATCTGACATTTTAGGACCTAGATAAGGATTATCTTTTAATAATGAAATTGTATCTACAATATTGTATTTAAGTTTTTTTGCGGCTTGATCGTTATGAAACTGATTAATAATATAATTTTCGGTATTAAGAAGATCATCAATTGCTGCTTTTTTATAAATAATCTTCATTTTACAAATCCAACATTTTTTTGACTTCTTCTTCTGAATAAGATTCAGTACAATTCATACCAATTTCCAATTCTTTCATTAATTTAGATAAAGCTTTTGCTTTCATCTTTTCAGCATTATCTTCGGTCACAGAAAATGGAAAACCACCTGTATTTAATACTTGCTGAAAAAATACATTTACGGCATCCGTTAGAGTTAAACCGTTTTTCGCAAAAACTTCTTCTAATTCATTCTTGATTTCTGAGTTCATGCGAATTCTAAATACATCATCTTTTTGAGCATTGATTACGTTACGCATAATTAACACTTCCTTTCGTATATATTATACTCAGTTTTTTACAAAATATCAACAAATGTGGCAACTGAGTAGCTA
The DNA here is from genome assembly GCA_900547815.1 of uncultured Solobacterium sp. Lineage (GTDB taxonomy): Bacteria > Bacillota_I > Bacilli_A > Erysipelotrichales > Erysipelotrichaceae > Holdemanella. Next base: position 2,481 of record URHY01000070.1, on the reverse strand, counting down.
CATATTATAGCCCCATCATTTCTTTAACGATTCGATCTGACATCTTGATTGTTCCTACAAGAACTAACATATTGAATATTAATTCACCAATATAACTCCATACCATAGATACACTAGATGCTGTTGAATCCACTACTGGTGGACTTGATGCAAAGGCTGAAAAGATAATACAGGAAAGGACAATGATCGCTCCTTCTAAACAAACTCCTGCATAGCTTTTGATAAATGTAAAAGCTGTGTTTTGTGTGCTTTCTCCTGCAGCTGCTGCAAGTGGTATTGGAGAAATAGCTGTGTACATGTAAAGTTTAAAAAATCTTCCATAAACAGTTAATATCATTACAAAAGATAGAATTGTAATGAATATAGATCCTAATAGGGTTACTGCCCATAATGGAATGGATTCTAGAAATCCTGTATTACTAACCGCATCAACTATTTCCTGTGGTATAACTGTTTCGTTGGATACTCCAAGTCCTACAGTTTCTGTAATCGATTGAATGATACCCTGTACAATTTCAAAGATTTTCGTCATTAGTTCCATTCCATAAAGTACTAGGGTTCTTGCGATGATAAATCTTAGAAATAGTTTGAAGGCTTGCTCTGGACGTTTGACATCCTGCCAGCTTGTACAGGTTCGTATTAATCCCCATACAAAGAAAAGTACAAGAAGGGCAAGACCAATAGCTTGTAAACCTTCATGTACTTTTACAATGATTTTCCATATATCTCCACCTTTAAATGTTTCTGGAGATTCAGTCAGTAACAACCATATTTCAGCAAGTTTAGAATTCCAGGTATTGATTGCACTTGTTAGGTTATCGATGATTCCATCCATATATTAACCTACAATAATATTCAAAATCTCTTTAGCAAAGGTAATTACAATACCACCAGCTACTGTCATAAATCCATTGGCTCTCTGGCTTGGATCATGGCTTTTTAAAGATAAACCAACCTGTACGATTCCAAAGCCTAATAGAATCATGCCAATAGCACGTATAAGTCCAAACATAAAATCACTGAAATTATTGACTACAGTGACTGGATCATTAGCTGCATAGACAGGTGTTATAAAGTTTGTGATGAGTATCAATGCTGTATAAGCATAGAACACTACTTTTCTAATTGTTTTTGTTTTCTTCATTTTCTTTGATCTCCTTTACATATTTTTCTACTTCTTCTTGATCTAACAATTCATATTCGTTATCAGTCAAAAGAATATTTTGCCAATCATCAATGAAATGATACGTTTGCCCATGAATATAAGGCTCTCGTCCTCCATCCAATGTCTGCTTAATATTTGGATGTTTTAATAAATCATATTTTTTATCTTTAACAGGGCGTTCTCCCTTAATAAAAAGAAGTCCATAGTTGTTATCCAACAATCGAACTTCATCTGCGGTTAAAAGCTCTCTTCCTGTCTGTTGATAATTTGTAGAATAATTACCACTTCTTCCTTCAGATTTGCCATACGTATTTGTATCCAATGTTTCTTTTCCAAGCAATTCACTGATGTATTTATGTGTACTTTGTTCATTACCACCTAGGTAATACGTTTCATCACAGTTACCTAAAATGGATTCCCAGCTATCCTTGTATAAAGCTTTGATCTGAGCCAGGTTCTGTAAAATAATGGATACAAAGATCTGTCTTGAACGCATCGTTGAAAGAAGTTTATCAAATTCATCTGGTAAAGCAACATTGGCAAATTCATCCATCAAGAAATGGACGGGTACAGGAAGTTCTCCACCATGTACATAATCCGCCTGGTAATACAACATTTGAAATAACTGGGTGTACAACATTCCCACTACAAAATTGAATGTGGAATCGTTGTCTGGAATAATCGCAAATAAAGCCGTTTTTCTTTCTCCAATCTGTTCTAATTCCATCTCGTCATATTTAGTAAGTGATGCTAGTTCTTCCAAGTTAAAAGCAGCAAGTCTTACACCAACCGAAATCAGAATCGATTTGGCGGTTTTACCAGAGACAAATTGTCAAGGACTTTTTAATCAAATTCACAAAAAATCTACAAAAAAGGTGCCAGAAGCATTGTATGGCTCCTGACACCTCGTTTGATAGATTACATTTTTCCGTTCAGCAGGTCTTTGCAGAGATACGCATAGTCTGGCAGCTGGTTGATATATGGCTCCCAGCGCCGCTTGATTTCGGCCAATTCCAGCGGATCGGCTGCTTCCAGTGCATGATCGTTGCCCGTCATATACAAAACATCCATAGCAACATCATCCAAACACTTGCAGCAGAGATCGGCGGCTGATTCTATCCTGATGCCAGTATCCACATAAAGCGGATTTACGCCAATCGTCAGCCAGATATACCCCACCTTGTCCGACCAGAGCAGTTCAAAATCAGGGCTTTGCCGCAGATGTTCCTCAAAGACCTCCTTTACTCGCTCAATTTCATGTTTCTCTTTTTCTGTGTAAAGCATTTTCGTGTCCTCCTTGACAAAAATTTTGGTGC
>URHY01000069.1 GCA_900547815.1 uncultured Solobacterium sp. | reverse complement strand
ACGAACCGGGCACGTCATTTAGACGTGTGACTTTCCTTTGGAAAGTCTTTTCTTGTCTTAACTAAAAAGTGCAAACCAAAAACTTGAAATAAATAGGTAAATACTGTATTCTAACCTTTAGAGATTGTGAGGTGTTAGCGATGGGAATTCGACATCGTTTGACAGATTCTGAGCGCGATGATTTGACAAAAGATGTAGATGATTTAGATGCTGTCTACATGGAAAAATTAAGAAAAGATGGAATTGATGAAGATCTATTAGCTCAGTTTCGAGATTTAACTTTAGAATTAGAAAAGGATAAGAATAAAGATGAGTAAGAATTTAAATTTAATAATTATCGTCATAATGACATTGGTTTTTATATTTGTGCCAATCATTATGAAGAAAGTGGTATGGAAAAAATTATTATCTCAATTGGATAATGAACAATATGATGAATTCTATAAAACATTGGATTCAAATGCTTGTAAATTTTCATATCAAGCATTTAATCGTGAGTATATGCGTTTAAGTGGATACTTAGCACAAAGAAATGATGCTAAAATTGAAGAACAATTTGATTTATTGAAAAACATGCGTATTTCAAATAAACAAAAAGCAAGTGTCGCTTCTCGTGGATTCTATTATTACTTAGAAAAAGGTAAAATAAAAAAAGCAGAGGGTATGCTTTCTTATGGAAAAAGCTATGTTGATGAAAAATCATTTAAGAATATGCAAATTCAATTTAGCATTTTAATGAAGAAAGAAGCTAAATATATTGATGATTGTAAGGAAATCTTGAATAGTATGTGGGATGGTAAGTCAGAACTTGACAACAATAAGAAATTTCCTGTTGGCACAATGCAATATTTAATTGGACTTCAATATTCATATTTAAAAGATATCGATCATATGATGGAATATTTTAATCCGGCTTTAGAAAATTTAGCTGGTACTCCATATGAAGAAGATATTCGTCGTATTATGAATAATTTACACGTAAGCTAACCTTTTGGTTAGCTTTTTTTTTCATGTTTTGTATTGTATAATAAATAAATGAATTGGAGGACATTTTATTATGAAATTATATAATAGTTATTCTCAAACCATTGAAGAATTAAAACCAATTGAAGAAGGAAAGATTTCTATGTATGTATGTGGACCTACAGTATATAACTATCCACATATTGGAAATGCTCGTCCTATCGTTGTATTTGATACATTAAAAAAAGCGTTGTCTGCACAAGGTTTTGATGTGACTTTCGCATCTAACTATACGGATGTAGATGATAAAATCATTAAAACGGCGATTGAACAGAACGTATCTGAAAAGGAAATTACAGATAAATTTATTGATGCCTATAATGATGTACGAAGAGGACTTCATGCAGATCTTCCAGATTATGCACCTCGCGTAACTGAAACAATGGATAAAATTATCGAGTTTATTGATAAAATGATTCAAAATGGATCTGCTTATCAAGTTGGAGGAGATGTTTATTTCCGTGTAAAAAGTGATGCAAAGTATGGAGAATTATCTCATCAAAGTATTGACGATTTAATGGTAGGTGCTCGTATTGATGAAAATGAAAAGAAGGAAAATCCACTAGATTTTACTTTATGGAAAGAAACAACAGAAGGAATTAAATGGGATTCACCATGGTCAAAAGGACGTCCAGGCTGGCATACAGAATGTGTTGTTATGATTCAGGATGTATTTAAGAAAACGTTGATCGATATTCATGGTGGTGGATTGGATTTAAAATTCCCTCATCATGAAAATGAAATTGCCCAATGTGAAGTATGCAACAACACTCATTTAGCAAATATCTGGGTGCATAATGGTATGATCAACATTAATGGTATCAAGATGTCTAAATCTTTAGGAAATGTATGGTGGGCTAAAGATTTGATTGAAAGCCATGGAGGGAATCTAACACGTTGGTTAATGATTTCTACACATTATCGTGCACCACTTAATTTAAACGAAGAGGCTTTCACAACTTCAAAGAAAGAATTAGACAAGATTGCAGCAGCTTATAAACAAGCATGCGTAAAATTGGCATTATCAAGTGCTCAAGAAGCTACTACATTCGATGAAACATATACTGCATTTATGGACGCTTTAAATGATGATTTGAATACACCAAACGCAATTAGTGTTGTTTATGAAGTGGTTAAGAAAATCAATCAGGCTGTACGTCAAAGAGAAATCGATGTTGAAAATTTATCTGTTTTAGTACATACATTAGAAAAGATGCTTTATATTTTAGGTATTGAATTTGAAAAAATCACAATGAGCGAAGAAGATAAAGAGATGTATCAAAATTGGAGAAATGCGGTTAAAGAAAAAGATTTCGAAACAGCCGATACACTTCGTCAAACATTGATTGAAAAAGGAATTCTGTAATGGAAATTGTAACAGAAAATGCGACAAGTCTTGCATGGATTGGTGATGCCGTTATGTCTTTGGCAGTACGTGAGCACCTATTGAGTTTGGGCTTTCGTAAGGCACATGTTCTACAGAAGAAAAATGCCGTTATTTGTAGTGCAAAAGGACAAGCCATTATGCTAAATAAGATGATGGAAGAAGATTTCTTTACAGAAGATGAAAAGACAATTTTAGCGCGTGGAAGAAATGCCACTATTCATTCAAAAGCTAAAAATGCGACACACAAAACATATTTAGAAGCTACCGCATTAGAATCGATGCTTGGCTATTTGTATTTATATGGACATCAAGAAAGACTAAAGGTTTGTCTTGATAAAATTATTGAAATAGGGGACAGTCTATGATCGTATATGGAAAAAATGTGTATTCTACACTTCAAAATGATATGGATTCAATTGAAAAAGTATATGTACTTCAAGGCTTGAAGGACGCAAAACTTTTGAAGTCGATCCAAAAATCAAATTTAAAAGTAGAATATTGTAATCGTGCAAAATTAGATAAGATTGCCAATACAACACATCATAATGGCGTGGCAGTTAAGGTTAGTGAAATTGAAACGTATAGTATTGAAGAAATAGTAGCGCGTGCCAAAAAGCCAGGTCTTCTTGTTGCCTTGGATGGAATTCAAGATCCACATAATGTAGGAGCAATTTTAAGAACATGTGATTGTGCAGGTGTCGATGGTGTTATTTTAACAAAACACAACAGTTGCGGCTTAACACCGACGGTTGTAAAGGCAAGTACGGGAGCTGCTTATACAGTGCCAGTTTCCATTGTCACGAATTTATCGCAAACACTTAGAAATTTAAAACAAAATGGATATTGGGTTGTTGGAACCGATATGAAAGAGGCTAGGGAATATCGTGAAGGTATGTATGATTCGCCAACTGTATTGGTTATTGGATCAGAAGGTCAGGGTATTTCAAATCTTGTAAAAAAACAATGCGATTATATGGTTTACTTACCAATGGTAGGAAGCATTACTTCATTAAATGCAAGTGTTGCAGCTGCTATCTTAATGTATGAAGTATATAATCAAAGAAATCCAAAAAAATAAGTCAATTTTTAAAAATTGGCTTTTTTAATGTCTTTTTCACATTGCCTATTTATAATGAAATTAGGTGATACTTATGAATATATATGAGAGCATATACTTAATTCAAATGAATGATTTTTATGAAATGAATAATTTAATACAATATTACAGGCCTATGGTTACAGAAATATGGGCTGATATATTTGTTCGTAAGACAAATACGATATTATGTGATAGAGATGAGTTTTATAGACATGCAGATTTATTGTTGTATCGTTGTATCTTTGAATATCGAATGGATCGAGTTTTAACATTTACTAGTTTTTATCGAAAATGTACAAAGAATAAAGCATATGATATTTTGCGCCAGGCATTACGAAAACAATGTTATTTAAATCAAGTAAATATTAGTTTAGATCAAAAAATCAAAGAAGATACAAACATGTATTATAATGGAGTTCAAATGACAGATTCTTTAGAAATACATGATATCGTAATTGATAAACTGATGTGGGAACACATTAAAAATCGGATTAGTAAAGTGTTTGGGAAAGAATATATTCAAATTATTAATTTACGTACGGAGGGATATACCTATCAATATATTGCCAAAGAGCTGGGATTAAGCTATTCAAAGGTCAATTTTATGTTTGAAAAGGTAAAAAAATGGTATACGACAATTGACAGTTGAATGGTTTAAATGGTACATTTAATGAGTTAAGGAGCGTGAAGGAATTGGCAGATAAAGTTGTTTTGACGTGTACAGAGTGTTTATCAAGAAATTATACGACCCCAAAGAATAAGAAGACCAACACGCAACGTCTTGAAATTAAAAAGTATTGTCCAAAGTGTGGCAAACATACTTTGCATAAAGAAACAAAGTGAGGAATCCATATGAGTAAAGGAAAAAAGGAAAGAACATATTCTCCTTCAAAAGTGTTCAAAGAATTAAAAAATGTAAAATGGCCATCATTTAAAGAGTTAATGTCTTCAAGTGGATTGGTTATCGTATTTACAGTATTGTTTGGTTTGTATTTCTTTGTTTGTGAGGTTTTATCAAGCGGTCTAGTTAAGATGATCGTTGGCGCATAGGGAGGAAATTATGGCAGAGTTAAAAAAAGAATGGTATGTAGTTAATACATATGTAGGTCAAGAAAATCGTGTAAAAGAAAATTTGGAACGTCGTATTAAAACTATGGGACTTGAAGATTTCTTGTTTCAAATCGTCGTTGCAGAAGAAAAAGAAATTGAATATAAAAATGGTAAACCAGTTGAAAAAACACACAATTTATTTTCTGGTTACTTGTTAGTACAAATGATCATGACAGATGAAGCATGGTATATTGTGCGTAATACACCAGGTGTAACTGGGTTTATCGGTTCTAGTGGAAAAGGTGCTAAACCATTCCCAGTAGCACAAGAAGAAGTAGATGCTGTATTGCGCCGTTTAGGACGCCAAGATGTAAACGTACAAGTTGACTTTGAAGTTGGAGACCGAGTTGAAATTACTAACGGGGCATTCAAAAATTCAGAGGGTGTTATTGAATCTATGGATGAAGAAAAGAAAGAAGCTACAGTTCTATTGATTTTATTTGGTCGTGAAACACCAACAGAAATCCCATACATGGATTTAAAGAAAGTCGACTAAGGCTTTCTTTTTTTTAGGTGAAATATGAAAACTTTAGTATTTGATTTAGATGGTACAATGTATCGTGGTACACAAATTATTGAAAGTGCCCACCAGTTTTTAGATTATTGTATTCTAAAGAAGATTCCATTTATTTTTTTGACAAATAATTCGATGCGTACGCCACAAGAAAATGTCAAACACATGGAAGATATGGGATACACAAATATTGAACCATCCATGTTTTATAACAGTGCTATGGCAGCTTGTCAATATGTTAAGAAACACAATGACGGAAATAGGGCTTATTATATTGGAAAACAAGGTATGAAAGATGCGTTGGATCAAGAAGGTTTTATGATTGATGATGAAAATCCAGATTTTGTCTTTATTGGATTGGATAAGGATGCCACTTACAAGTCATATTCAAAAGCATTGTCTTTGATTTTAAATGGAGCTAAAATCATTGGTACAAATAATGATCGTATCTTGGCAAAACCTGGCGGATTTGAAGTAGGCAATGGAAGTGTAGTCGATATGTTTGAGTATGCAGCCAATCAAAAATCGCCTCGTATTGGTAAGCCCAATCGAGCTATTCTTGATTTATGCTTGGAATATTTTGGATTAAAAGAAGATGAAATCATATTGATTGGTGATAATCTAGAAACGGATATTAAACTTGGGTATGAACAAAATATTGAAACAGTACTTGTGCAGACGGGTGTTCATACAAAAGAAGATATCGAACAATTAAAAATTTATCCAACTCATGTAGTAAATACATTAATGGATTTAGTAGGCTATAATTTTGACTAGTATTTTTTATGAATTATTGATATAATCGAAATATCGTAGAAGGTGTGAGAAAAATGAAAGATATATTAAACGTGGTTTTAATGACATTATCTGGTGTTATTATTATATTAACATTATTGCAAAGTGGTAAATCAGACGGATTATCGGCTGCTTTTACAGGAAGTGGAGATTTGAACTTGTTTGCGGTACAAAAAGAAAGAGGACCTGAAAAAGTAATCTCTCGTTTAACTTTGGTTTGTGGAATTTTGTTCTTTGCGATTGTGATCGCATTGCAGATTGTGTAATTAAAAGACCGTTAAGGTCTTTTTTCTGTTTTAAAGGAGGAAAAAATGAAAGAAAAAATCATTCAATATTTAGAAGAAAAAAAAGAATGTAAAATACGTGATTTAGAAAAAATCGTTCGACCTAAGTCAAGTAAAGAATTTACAGAAATGGTGAAGTCTTTAAATGAGTTAGAAGATGAAAAATTGATTTATAACGATCATACAAGTTTGTATTTGATTGATGATATACATTTCATGGCTGGAAGCGCAAAAGATATTTCAAGATATGAAATTGCTGTCTTTAATGAAAGCAATAAGGTGTATGTTCCGAAAAATAAAAAGATGAAGATCTTTGATAAAGATGAAGTGTTAGTTCGCTTAAAGCCTGAACCATCTTTGATTAAAGTGTTTAATCATGGATTGACAAATATTACAGGAGTTATGATTGTAAAAAAGAAGAAAACATTCTTCTATAGCGATTTAGATTTACATTGTTCGATTCGTGTAGTCAATGAAAAAGAATTTAGCTTTAAAAAACGTACAAAGGTTGTATGTCAAATTGTGAAATATGCAGATCCTTTACAAGTAAAAATTATTCAAGTTTTAGGACATCCAGACGATGCAGGTGTAGATATCAGTGCTATGCTTACTAGTAATCAAGTGCGTCAGGTATTTAATGGAAAGATTATAAAGGAATGTAAAAGGATTCCTGCAAAAGTTCAAATGGATGAACTTGAAAATCGTAAAGATCTAAGAAATCTATTAACGGTTACTATTGATGGGGATGATGCCAAGGATTTTGATGATGCGATTTCTATTGTCAAAAATGAAAAAGGATATTTATTGTATGTACATATTGCGGATGTTTCTCATTATGTAAAAGAAAACAGCGCATTAGATCAAGAAGCCTACTTAAGAGGAAACTCAATTTATGTATGTGACAGAGTTGTGCCAATGCTTCCGTTTGATTTGAGTAATGGAATTTGTTCTTTAAATCCAAATGTAGATCGACTAACAATTACTTGTGCTATGCAAGTGGATGAAAAGGGAAATCTATTGACATACAATGTTTTTCCAAGTGTGATTCACTCTGATAAGCGTTGTACATATAAAAAAGTGAATGCATGTTTAAATGGTGATGAAATTATATTGGAAGAATATTCTGAAGTAAAAGATTTGTTGTATACTCTAGAATCTTTAGCTAAATTATTAAAGAAACAATCGCATAATCGTGGATGCATTGATTTTAATACAAAAGAAGCAAAAATCCTTATGGACAAAAATGGGTATCCAGTCGATGTTAAAGTCTTAGAACGTGGTTTTGCCGAACAAATGATTGAAGAATGTATGATTTTAGCCAATGTTTGTGTGGCTCACCATATGCATGTCAATAAAATTCCAAGCATGTATCGTGTGCATGAAAATCCAGATCCTAAAAAAGTGGCTACGATTTGTACGGTTGCGAATTCTTTACGTATTCCATTTGATTTTTATCCTGATGAAGTCAATGCTAGCCAAATTCAAAAGTTCTTAGAATCGATTCAAGATGAAAATGCCTATGAAGTTTTGTCTATGGTTTCTTTGCGCGCTATGCAGAAGGCTCGCTATGATGCACATTGTTTAGGACACTTTGGTTTGGCACTTGAAGAGTATTGTCATTTCACAAGTCCGATTCGTCGTTATTCGGATTTAGTTGTCCACCGTATGTTGCATGCATATTGTTTTAATGAGCAAAAGCGTACGCCATCAAATGATGAAAAGAAAATTGAGAAACAGGCTTTCCATATTTCGGAAAAAGAAAGAGATGCGATTATGATGGAAAGAATGGTTAATGACTATAAAAAAGCACAATACATGGAAAAGCGTATAGGTCAAGTCTTTGAAGGAACAATTGTTGGTGTAATGAGCTTTGGTTTCTTTGTTGAAATGGATAATACGGTTGAAGGTCTTGTTCCGGTTCATACTCTTTCAAACGACTTCTACGATTATGATGAAGATACAATGACTTTAAAAGGACAAACACATGGTAAAGTGTTCCAAATGGGTATGCGAGTACGTGTTGTTTGTACAGATGTCCAAAGAGAAAAAGGACAAGTGACATTTAGCTTGTTAGAAAGAAGAAATCATGATTAAGGGATTCACCATGTCGCATTTAAATGTGAGACACAAGAACAATTTGATGAAATGATTTATTTTTATCATGAATTACTTGGACTTCCTATTTTAAGAAAGTGAGATTCAGAAATTCATTTGGATTGTTTTAATAGTTGTATTGAAATCTTTTTGGATGGCACAAAACAGATCCTGTATTTCCTATTCGTGTAGCTTTTGTAGAAGGTCTGTTACATGAATCTATTGAATTGTTCTGTGAAAAGGCATAATCGGTAGGTTTTCTGTCCAAGTTGGTACTTGATTTGCAGTAAATATTTTCTTTGTTAGAATGGAATCAGTTAAACAAAGGAGTGATTGAAATGAATCAAGTTCAAGTTGTAAAATTAAATAAAAATTTCAATCTTTCTTTGTACATATGTAAACTGGGGTGAACTATCATTCCAGTTTTTCTGTGATTTCATGACAATAAAGGATGAGGAGGATGATTGAAATGGATCAGAATTTTAATAAGGTATTTTGGGATGCATGTGCAAATGGAGATTTCCCAATGGTTTGTTCTCAAATCAAAGCAGGGGCAGATGTAAACTATCAAAATGGTGATGGACGTACTGCATTGATGCGTGCAAGTAAACGTGATCGAAAAGATGTTGTGCAGGTTTTACTTGATAATGGGGCAGATGTGAATATTACAGATAATAAAGGGAAAACAGCTTTAATGACAGCTGCAAAAAAAGGTAATAAAACAATCTTAAAGGCTTTGATTGATGCAGGAGCAGATGTAAATGCCAAAGATGATAGAGGGCGTACAGCTTTAATGCGTGCATGTTTATTAGGACAAGATCGTTGTGTAGAAGTATTATTAGATGCTGGAGCAAGAATCAATGATCAAGATGAAGTAGGTCGTAGTGCATTGATGGAAGCTTGTATCGCATTTAAACGTGACACAATTCACTTATTACTTGAAAGAAACGCCGATGTGAATTTATTTGATAATAATGGTGTAACTGCATTGATGCGTGCTGCTTATGGAGGATATCCAAGCTTAGTAGAAAAATTATTGGCTTATGGAGCTGATAAAGATATGACAGATAAACAAGGTCGTGTTGCATTGGATTATGTTCGTGAACACTGTAGAGCTCAATTAGAGCCTATCTTAAGATGAGGTTAAGCGTATGAGAGATTATCAGAGTTTTGAAGTACGTAACGTAAGCGTAATCGGACATAGTGGAGCAGGAAAAACAAGTGTTCTAGAAGCTATGTTGTATTATACAAAGGCAACAGATCGTTTTGGAAAGACAACTGAAGGAAGTTCAATGATTGATTTTGATGCAGAAGAAATTCGTCGTGGACTTTCTGTTTATACAACTATTGTTCCAATTGAATGGGAAGATAGTAAGATCAATTTTATTGATACACCAGGTTATTTGGACTTTGTTGGTGAAAAACAAGGTGGTTTTTCGGTAGGTGATTCAAGTTTAATTGTAGTCAATGCCAAAGATCCTTTACAATCAGGAACAAAACTTGCGTATAAACAAGCTGTTGCTGAAAAGAAACCTACTATTTTCTTTATTAATAAATTAGATGAAGAACACACTAGTTTTGATGCAAGTTATCAAGCATTGCGTGAAGAATTTGGTAAGAGCGTTATTCCATTTGAAGTTCCTATCGTTGAAGATGGTAAAATCGTTGGATCTGTAAATATTATTAAAAATAAAGCTTGGTATTATAATCCAGAATTGGCAGATAAACCATGCCCAGTTCCTGAATCTATGCAAGAAGAAGTAGCTCTATATAAAGATCAGATTGCAGAAGCAGTAGCCATGGGCGATGATGAATTAATGGAAAAATTCTTCTCTGGTGAAGAATTTAGTGATGCAGAATTAAAACGTGGTGTACGAATTGGTGTGCGCAATGGAGAAATTTGTCCAGTATATTCTGGTAGTGCAGTCAATTCAATTGGTATTCAACGTTTGATGGATTTAATCGTTAGTTATTTCCCAACATATTCAGAAAGAGGTATGTATACAGCTACAACTCCAAATGGTGTTAAAGTGGAATTGTTGACAAGTGAAACGGAAGTTTTAACAGCTCAAGTATTTAAAACAATCGTAGACCCATTTGTTGGAAGAATTAGCTATGTCAAAGTATTGAGTGGTGTACTTGCAGCTGATAGTACAGTAGTGAATGCCAATAATGGTAAACCAGAAAAGATCAGTCAAATCTATATTGTTAAGGGTAAACATCAGACAGCGGCAGGTAAATTATTTACAGGTGATATTGGTGCTTTAGTTAAGTTACAAAATACAAAGACAAATGACACTTTGTGCGATAAAGGTAAATTGTTGATGGCTGATCCAATCACATTTGAAACTCCAATGTATGGACAGGCTGTTGTACCTAAGACTAAAAATGATGAGGATCGTTTATCAAATGGTCTTGCTCGTTTACAAGAAGAAGATCCAACATTTAAAGTTGTGAATAATCCGGAAACAAAAGAAACAGTGATTTATGGTATTGGTGATCAGCATTTAGACGTGATTGTGAATAAATTAAATTCTAAATTTAAAGCTGAAGTTGTCTTAAGTGATCCAAAGATTACTTATCGTGAAACTATCACAAAGACAGCTGTTGGTGAAGGTCGCCATAAAAAACAATCGGGTGGACATGGACAATTTGGACATGTATTTGTAGAATTTAGTCCTAATCCTGATGAAGAAGAAATGGTATTTGCAGAAAAGGTATTTGGTGGAGCTGTTCCTAAACAATACTTCCCAGCTGTTGAAACGGGTCTTCGTGAATGTTGCCAAAAGGGTCCTTTAGCAGGATATAAGATGGTAAATGTAAAAACGACATTGTTAGATGGTAAATATCATGATGTTGACTCAAGTGAAATGGCATTTAAGATGGCTGCTCACTTAGCTTTTAAAGATGCGATGACAAAAGTTCATCCAATCTTATTAGAACCAATCATGAATGTCAAGATTCGTGTTCCAGATGAATTTACAGGTGCTGTCATTGGTGATTTGAACAAGCGTAGAGGTTCAATCATGGGTATGACTCCAGTAGATTCAGATCAAGAAATTGATGCACAAGTTCCAATGGCAAATATGTCTAGGTATTGTGTAGAACTTAGAAGTATGACAACTGGTTTAGGAACATATACAATGGAAATGGACCGATATGATCCAGTACCAGAACCTTATGCTTCAAGAGTGATTGAAGAAAGCAAAAAAGAAAAAGAATAGGACATATTGAAAAGGTACCTTAACTTTGTAAAAAATGTATAACTACAATTGAATTTTTAAATGAATAGTTGA